>JAGFCB010000330.1 GCA_022394775.1 Candidatus Poribacteria bacterium | reverse complement strand
ACCACCGCTTTTTTTTACAGCAGCGTAGGATTTCCAAGACTTGAAGTAACGCTCCCGAACCGCTTGCCTACTTTGCGAATGCAATAGCGGATTGGAGAGTTTCTTATCTATCCAGCCTTGGCAATCTTTACCGAAATAGAAATCTCTGTGAGCGTGTCGATACCCGCGCTGATATTGGTAGAAGTCCATGAGTATTGTGCATGAGTTCCATACTTCAGCAGACGCAGCATTGACTTGAAAAAATATCGGTTGCGCTTTTACTTTCAAAGTTCGGGTTCGGTAGATACTTGGCATTAAACACCTTTTTGAGATGCTACATATTGCTTTAGAACCGCTAATGTCACACTCCCTGTAGAAGCTACAAAATACGAACGCGTCCACAAGTTAGGTAACCTTGATTTTAGGTGCGGAAACTCTTCACGTAACGCTTTGGCAGTTATGCCTTTTATCTTCCCAATCATGATACTTACATTTTCAGTGGGTGGAATACTAACCAGCAAATGCACATGATCAGTCATTGTCTCTAAAGCACGAATGATATATCCGTATTTCTCTTGTGATTCTAATACAAGTTCTTTGAATCGTGCTTGGATTTCTTCCGACAAGGCAGATCGTCTATATTTCGTACACCAAATGATATGATATTCACAGGCGTATGTAGAGTATCGGGTTGTTTGGCATACTAAATCGGGTGTTTCTAATCTCATTCTAAAAACCTTTTTGTGTTAGATTATACAGATATTATACCACAAAAAGGTTAGAATATCAACTCTTTTTTCAATATAGACCCATGGTCTAATTCAATAGGGCGAGTCTGTATCTCCCTGCTAAAGCATGGGAGTTTTGATAAAACTTTTTGTAATTCGTTTCTATTTTCGGAAGACCGATCCGATAAATATTTCACATCAGAGGGGTTAAAAATATGGACAAGTTGGTGAAAACATTATTTACCCGAAAACTCTGAAAATTAATGCGCTTGCACTTATCATCGTGATGCTTTATGATATTGGACATGAGAATATCCAAAGGAGAGAAATTTAGATGTTAAGTGTTGAAGAAGCCCGCCAACGGATGTTGGATACTATTCCAATTTTACCTTCAGAAAAGCGGGAAATTCTTGAGTGTACTGGCTATGTTCTTGCAGAGGTACTGCGTGCTACAGAAAATATCCCGCCATTTGACAATTCAGCGATGGATGGGTACGCTGTTCGCGCATCAGACGTAAAAAATGCTTCTGAGAAGAATCCTGCCGTGCTTTCAGTTGTAGAGACGATCGCAGCGGGATATGCCCCAACAAAACAGGTTGCAGCAGGGCAAGCGTCGCGAATCATGACTGGCGCGATGATGCCTCAGGGGGCTAACGCTGTCATTATGCAAGAGGTGACACAGCAAGAGGGCGATGAAGTCAGGATCTTTGAAAGTATTGACCCAGCTGGAAATGTCCGTTTTACTGGCGAGAGTGTTGCGGAAGGGCAGCAGGTGATGGAGGACGGAAAACACCTACGTCCACCAGAAATCTCGATGCTTGCCTCTCTCAATTGCGCGGAAATTGCAGTCTATCGGAAACCTACCGTTGCAATCGTCTCAACAGGTGATGAACTCACACCACTGGGTGAACCACTTGAACCCGGAAAAATTCGGGACAGCAATCGGTACGGTCTCTATGCTCAGGTTGAAGAAGCCGGTGGAATACCGATTGATATGGGGATTGCACCTGATGACGAAGCAGAGACGGAACGCATCTTTCGTGCTGCACTTGCGAAGGCTGACGCACTTATTACAAGCGGCGGCGTTTCTGTAGGTGAGCACGACGTGGTGAAAACTGTGTTGGCGAAGTTAGGTGAAATTAACTTCTGGCGCGTCGCTATGAAACCGGGGAAACCGCAGGCTTACGGCATCGCAGACGGGAAACCTATTTTCGGATTGCCGGGGAATCCTGTCTCTTCACTCGTTGTGTTTGAACTCTTTGTCCGACCCGCACTTTTGAAGATGGCGGGACATAAAAAACTGTTACGTCCAACTTTCAAAGCCACTCTAACAGAAGCCATCACGAATAGAGATGGACGCGTTAATTACATGCGTGCAATCCTCAAAGTATCTGATGGAGAAATCACCGCACAAACAACTGGCCCCCAGGGATCAGGTATTTTGCATTCCCTCGTGTTGGCAAACGGTTTAATCACAATTCCAACTGCGACAACGCTACACGCTGGCGAAACAGTGGATGCCCAATTTCTGTTCTAAACAGGGTTTACGCGAATCACTTTGCAGGCGAGGTTTAAAACCTCACCTGCGATGCGTGTACATATTGAGGAGTTTTGAATGATTGTAGATACTCATGTTCATGTGTGGGAAATCGATCCGCCGAAATACCCCGTCGGTCCCACTGCACCGAGTTGGAATTCTTATCCCGATGAACCCGGTACCGCTGACGAACTCTTGGCAGAGATGGACGCACACGGTGTGGATTGGTCGGTATTGGTGCAGACAAGTTGGTCGACTTGGGATAATGGCTATATCGCTGATTCAGTGGAACGTTTCCCAGATCGGTTCATCGGACACGGCTTAATCGATCCACAAGACGCGAACAATGCAGAGCAGGTCCGATACTGGATAAAAGAACGGGGTTTAGTCGGGTTCCGCTTCCATCCGATGTATTATCCTGATGAAAAAATATTGCTAACTGAACAGAACGGTCCAATGTGGGAGGAGATTGCGGCGTTGGACGCGGTCATCCAATTTCATCTTCGCGCTGAATTCGCGGATCAAATTGCTGTTATTGCTGAACGATACCCGCACCTGAAACTGATTCTTGATCATATGGGATACCCGCAAATAGATGCCGACGCAGCAGCATTTCAACCGATTGTCGATCTCGCCCGATACGATAATGTCCACTTCAAATTGTCAGATGTCGCTGGGCGTTCTCACCAAGATTTTCCATACACAGATGTGCATCCGTTTATTCAGAGATTGCTTTCAGCTTTCGGGGCATCGCGGACGGTTTGGGGAACAGGCTACCCCGGACATCATAGGCAAAAACACAACTGGCCATCTTTAGCGCAAGAACTCCGACTCATTCAGGAGGGATTGCCGTTTCTGAGTGCTAACGATAAGGACAAGATTCTCGGAGGCACAGCCGCCAGAATCTGGGATTTAACAGCTTGAAGTGGAATCATATACGATGACGACAATGCCAATGTGTTGGGGCGAGATGGCTTACTTTGATTCAGGTAACTCAGGTCAACCGCTACTCTTCTTACACGGTACAGGGTGTGACGCATTGGATTGGAGGGCGGTGGTTGAAGGGATACCGGATGAGCAGCGTTGCATCGCTCTTGATTTTCGTGGTCACGGTCAGAGTACTGTGCCTACGCAAGCATTTTCACTATCAGACCTTGCTGACGATGTTTTGTCCCTTATAGACGGTTTGCGTCTTCAAGAATTAGTAATTACTGGACACAGTCTTGGTGGTATGGTAGCAATGGAAGTTGCCCGCCGTTCATCAAGTGTTGTTGGACTTGTACTGCTGGAAGGGTGGACAAGCCTTTCGTCTGCAGGCAGTGCTTTCGATCCGGGACGCTTTTACGGTTCACTGTCGAAAACCGCGATTGCGCAGATTCAGCAGAAAGCGAAAAAGACGCGAAGTCGTTTTCGACCCGAAGTTTGGCACGATTTCTGGGGATCTGTCAAGAATTTCGATGCGTACGCCTACCTTGAGCACGCACGCATCCGTATTTACGAAGTCTTTGGTGGTATGGGGCGGAATGATTTAACGCAAGAAAAGTTGCGCATTCCGCCCAATCCGAATATTCGATGGATTTGGGTCCCCAATGCTGGACATTATCTACCGCATGAATGTCCAGTTAAAGTCGCAGAAGTCTGTGTCCGTTGTCTTGTACCAAATTAGGAGATACAATCCGTGCTTTCACGCTGTTCATGGAGGTCAACGCCAGAAGCATACCGCTGTTAGGTGTGTTTACATAGCACTCCGCTGGAGTGCGGTCGCTTCAGCCCGCTTTTCTATAGATATATTGCTCCGCTGGAGCAAAGAGACTTCTTGGCACCGAAGGGCGTGG
>JAGFCB010000173.1 GCA_022394775.1 Candidatus Poribacteria bacterium | reverse complement strand
CTTGCCCATGCGCGAGAGTTATTGTCAGAAGAATAGTTTTTTAAATATTGGGTTTCTGCTCCGATTTGTTCGATGTCCAATCTCCCTCAGATTGCCCGTTTTGCTGACAAGCATTTTCGGGTCGAAAAAAAGGTGGTTGGTGAACGGACCTTGATTACAGCGAAACCTTTAACATCAGAAGAACAGGTTAATGAAATCGCCCGAATGCACGGTGGAAAAGAAACCGAAATAGGACTTGCCCATGCGCGAGAGTTATTGTCAGAAGAATAGTTTTTTAAATATTGGGTTTCTGCTCCGATTTGTTCGATGTCCAAATCGGGTTTCTGACTGAGGACATAGAGAGGCACATGAGAAAATATAGTCCCAAGCAACGCGCTGGGTTTATTTGCTTGGGTGTTTCTTATAGATATACGGAGAGGCACTTTGACATCACAGGTTCAGTTGATCGAACCGCAAGGTAATATAAAAATATGGACGACAGGTTTACACAAGCCAGCGGAACACATGTCTATACGGGGTGTGAGTTATTAGTCAAAGGTGCCTTAGAGAGTGGTGTTAGCCTTCTCACAGGGTATCCGGGTTCTCCGCTTGCCGAAGTATTTGACGTAATCCAACGTAATGCTGAGTTGTTAAAGAACAACGGTATCGTCGCGCAGATAGCGAACAATGAAGCGTTAAGTATCGCACGCCTGAATGGCTCACAAATGGCGGATGTTCGCGCGGTTGCGTTCATGAAAAGCGTTGGCTTGCATGTAGCCTCTGATGCGTTGGCGATTAGTAACCTTGCGGGGACGACGGGTGGTGCTGTCGTTGTTATAGGTGATGATACTTGGTCTCATAGCACGCAGGTGCCTGCTGATTCCCGATTTTTGGCGCGGCATGTCTACACGCCGCTTATTGAACCGAGCACATTTCAGGAACTCAAGGACTGGGTTGACACCGCTTTCCAGATTTCTGCTGCTGCGGACCTCTATGTTTGTTACCTAACGACTGAAAATCAGGCGAGTGGCGGTGGTAATGTTGAGCTCCAACCCAATATTTATCCTGACATTACGGGTTTGAAAAGCGTTAATTTGGATACGCAACTGATTGATGCCGATAAGCGGGTTGTCTTACCGCCGCATACTGCCCAAATCGAGAGAGAAACGTTGCGAGAAAGGCTTCCGACTGCCCTTAAGACGGCAAGAGATCTTGGACTCAATAAGATTCAGTTTATGAACGGGACCTCACGTAAAAAGCGCCACCAGCTCGGATTTATCAGTGCCGGTTTAGCATACAGTTGCCTCCTCCACGCCCTCGGCGAATTGAACCTACACGGCGATATCCCGATTCTCAAACTCGGTATGACCCATCCGATTGATGCAGACCTTATCAGAGAGTTTGCTGAACAGGTTGACGAAATCTACGTCGTTGAGGAGAAACGTCCGCTATTAGAAAATGAAATTAAAGCACTGCTCACCGATGCGTATCAGAATGGGGATATTGAAGCCTATGTAAATGTGTGGGGGAAACAATTCCCTGATGGCCTTGTTGGAATTCCAGCAGCTTCTGGTTTAGATGCCTCTATTCTTATTCAAAAGTTGATTCCACTTCTTAGACACCGCCTTGGGACTGCTGATACTTTTATTGATTTGGAACACTTTGCGCGTGAAAAAGCACTTCAAGAAGAGGTCTCTGGGCAACAGATTGACATCCCGCAACGTACACCGACCTTTTGTCCAGGTTGCCCGCACCGCGACTCTTCGAGTGTCTTCCTTGAGATCACACAGCAATTTATGGATGCTGACTACATGGAGAAGCACCACAGTTCAGGACCGGTGGATCTCGTCTTTCATGGAGATATCGGTTGCTATTCGATGCTCAAATATGAGCCGTTTCCGCGTTTGATGCACAACCTCTCCGCTATGGCGTTAGGCGGCGGTTCGGGCGCAGGGATTGATCCGTTTATTGAGAATAAGCAGATTGTTTTTATGGGGGATTCAACCTTTTTTCACGGCGGAATGTCGGCGATTTCGGATTCAATCAAAAACAACCAAGATATCGCCTATATCATTTTAGACAACCAAACCACGGCAATGACGGGCCATCAGCCTACTCCTGCAGGTGAACTTGACCTTCTCGGTAATCCAACATTTGCTCAGGATATTGAGCAAGTTGCCCAGGGTCTCGCTGGCAATTCTGAAATAGAAATTGTTCGTACCAATCCAGAAGATCGGGTCAACTACAAAAAATACCTGGAAAAAACGATTCTTAAACCGGGGGTCAAAATTGTCATTGCTGATAAGGAATGTGCCATTACTTATCAACGTCGCCTCCGTCGTGAACAACGTAAAACTGTAACCAGAGACGGTTTCTTGAAATATGAAAAGCATATTAATATCACACCTGAAGTCTGCGAATTTTGTCGGGAATGCACCACAGTTACGGGATGTCCTGGTTTAAAAATTGTTGGTACCGATTATGGCGAGAAGATTGCTATTGACCAATCCAATTGCGTTTCTGATGGTGCCTGTGCGCGGATTAAATACGCTTGCCCAGCGTTTGAAGAGGTTATTGTCACACGCAAGCGTCCACCACGAGAGCAAACAGTAGCGTCTGGTTACCAAGACCTCTTGAGTGATGAGCCTTTACCACCACCGCCTTTGTTGACGTTTGAACGAGACTGGAACATGTATGCTGCAGGTGTCGGCGGTATGGGAATTGGAACTATTTCCAAGGTACTTGTCGTTGGTGGCTATCTTCAAGGTTACGATGTCAGTTTCTGTGATAGGAAGGGGTTGGCGATTCGCAACGGTGGGGTCTATACACATATTGCCTACACGCAGCCCGGTGTTCACGCTTCCCCGATGATCCCGTATGGCAAGGCGGATCTATTATTAGGACTTGACATCTTGGAAGCGGTCCGCGGTATTACAGCAAAATCGCTCTTCCGTATAGCATCACCTGCGCGTACGACTGCTGTGGTGAATACCGCAAAGACTGAAACGATATCCACTCTCATTGGTAAAGACAATTTTGAGTCTAACACGCTTGAAGCGTCGCTTCAGACACATACGAATGCCGATACGTATTTCGGTGTTGATCTGTTTGCGGTCTCTGAGCAGTTGTTTGGCAATAAATTGTATGCAAACATGATGCTGCTTGGTACTGCCTTCCAACGCCAATTGATACCTCTCGAACTGGAACCGCTCCAATTGGCATTGAAGCAGATGGTGCCCCATGCCGATTTGGATACCAACATGAAAGCGTTCAACGTTGGGCGCCGACTTGCACTTGATTCTCAACAAATAGGAAATGAAGTTCCGGATCAAGGAGACTACGCTGAGATGCTCTCTGCGAAACGGCAGATATTGGAGAGAAAGCGCGGTGGAAAGCGTTTAGCACAGAGATATGTAGCACTCGTCGAAAGTACGGTGGAGACGCTGGATGTCGGTTCAGACGGCATTCACCGATTGTTGGCACTTTATATCTACGATCTTGTTCAATTTGAGGATCTTAACTACGCCCAGATATACGCTGAGAAGGTGAAACAGATTCACGCGCATGATTCGGAAGTATACGAGTATCGTGCCACGAAAGCCGCTATCAGATACCTTCATAAAGTGATGCTGATTAAGGACGAAGTCTACGTTGCACACCTCTTGACGAGTACGGAAAAATTGGAACGTGACAAGGAATTATATCACGTTGATACGAAAAACGGCGATAGAATTAAATATGTCCATCTTAATCGACCCCATTTCACTGTTATGGGATTTGACTTGGAAACGGATATTGACACGCGGAACTGGCAATTAAACCTAATGAAGCGGATGAAGTTTCTCAGACGGTTGCTCTCGAAATGGCATGCCAGAGAGAAGGCATTCCGAGAGTGGTATATTACCCGTGTGATTGACACTTTTGCTCCAACGGATGTGGAGACGTACGAGAAACATCTCCGTGCATTGGAATGTGTGGAGGAAGTCCGTGGCTATCGGGAGATTCGCTACCCCAAGATGGAAGTGGCGAGACAGACAGTTGAAAGTCTACTTGTTCAAGAGTAGTTTTCGGAGAAGTACAGCATAATGCACGCTCGTCACTTACTAACAGGACACACTCGTATCGTGGGTGTTATTGGTGATCCTGTTGAACACAGTCGTTCACCTCAAATGCACAACGCCGCTTTTGCCAAAGCTGGACTTGATTATGTCTATGTTCCTTTTCATGTGCGTCCGAATGATTTAGGGGACGCAATTGCGGGGTTGAAAGCGATTAACGTCGTTGGCATTAATGTAACACTTCCGCATAAACAAGCTGTCATTTCGTATCTCACATCGGTTTCGCGAGAAGCGGAGCTTATCGGTGCAGTGAATACGCTCACCTTTGTTGGCGATGAGATACATGGTGATAATACGGATGCCCCGGGTGTTTTGAGAGCTTTAGAAGAAAACGGAGATATGTCTGTACCCGTAGGTGAAAGTGTTGTTGTCTTAGGCGCAGGCGGTGCTGCAAGAGCGGTGGTCGTTGCGTTGGCACTCGCAGGTGTAGCTTCAATCACAATTGCGAATCGGACAGTGGGGAAGGCTGTCTCCTTAGCAGAAGAGATGCATGAAAAAACAGATGTCACTATGCACGGAATGGGATTGACGGATGCCCGTTTGCCAGCTGCTGTGCGTCAGAGCGCGCTCCTCCTCAATACTGCAACGGCGAGCATGGATACAACACATCCGTTGTTAATTTCTGCCGACTGGCTTCAACCCGATGCTATCGTTTATGACATTGTGTATACGCCGCCGGTGACACCCTTGATGCAAGCTGCTACTGAGTGTGGTTGCCAAACCCTTGGTGGTATTGGTATGTTAGTTCATCAGGGGGCTATCGCTTTTGAAAAATGGACAGGTATAGCGCCGTGTACGGAGACAATGCGTCAGGCACTCTCTATATAGGCGTTATAGAATAATTTTATAATTTCATCTGGTCTCTAAGAAGTAGGAAAGGGGTCAATAACAATATAATGGAACAGCAAGAACAAGAACTTAAGCCGATCCGATTCGTTATACTCGGAACACCTTATACTATCAAACCGACTGAGGAATTAACGTCGGAAGCCATCACTGAGTTGGTTGATTATGTCAAAAGTTTAGTTGAATCTTACCTCAGAAGAGGTTTTGATGAGGCAAGGGTTCCGTTGTTGGTCGCATTCCATATCGCTGATGAAAAACGTCGCCTTCAAGAAAAGTTTGAATTGCCGCTGCACCGGATGGTAGAGCGATTGCAATTTGCGATTGAAGACGATATAGAACTGGCATCCACACCGGTTAGTGAAGATATGGAAGAGGAACAAACTCCCGGCTAAGCCGTTTATGGTAGTGCTGCTTTTTCACAGAATTTGAAGGTGTCGGATTTATATTCTATCGAAGCAGCATCAATGCGAGGATGCCGAATATCGGGAGCAATGCGATTAAAATTTTGACTTCAAGCAGATAATTTTTATAGCGTTGGATTGTGGTGCTTTGTTCTATCCACTGATTGATGAAATCAATCCGTCGGTGGATAGATGGGTGTGTATTGAACATCTCAAAAAACCGTCGAATTGATTTCGGGACTGAATTCAATACGGCGAGTTTCATTAACGCTGTTTTGAACGCTTCGGGTTTTGCTGTGAGTGCAGCCGCGTATAGATCCGCTTGATGTTCACAACGTCTTGACAAATACCGAAAGATGAACACGAAGTAGACGATTAAAAAAGTTAACCAGCATAATGTCGGCAGGATTTGCGATCCACCGAAGTATGTTACTAAAGGTTCTTCAACAAGGACGTAGAAGAACGGATAACTCAATAGATAGAAAAGCGAAAAAAGCATATAGGTCGGGATGTGTCTATAGCGGATATGTCCAAGTTCGTGGGCAACGACGGTTTCGATTTCTTCATCTGTAAAGTATTCGAGAAGTGCATCTGTCAAAAAAATTCGCCTGTTCCATGGAAAAGTCCCCGCAACTGCAGCGTTTGCTATTGACAATGAACCGGTTTGCCACACGACAATGTCCCGATATTTTATCCCACTCTGTTTCGTCAACTGATCCAACTTTCTCTTCAATGCTGAACTCACAGTCAGCGGCTCCGTTTTCCACAGAAACTGCATGAGTAATGGCGCGAGGATATAAGCGGATGCAATCACAGGCAAGATCAATCCTATTAGAACATAAGGACGCTCGAAAATGAACGCTTTCGCTGAATATGGAAGCCACTGCACAGCGTCTATTGCGGCGAAGTAAATGAACATTGGCAGCAGTGGAAAGAGTAAAAACTTGAATTGCAGCGTGGTAATCTCTCGGTAATGTCCCGGTTGAGGTCGGTTCACTTGATAGAACGCCAATCGGATACAGATAAGCCCTATTAGAAGGGGCAGCAATGCGAGTGTTTGGCGTAGCTGATCCATGGGAAAGAATGCGAAGTATTTATGAATCAGGGCAGGTAAATTTAGCAGATACAAATTGCACAAATATGCCGCTAAGCTGATACATTCAAAAACAATCATGAAACGTCGCAGGAGATAGAGTTTCGGTAGGTTCTCCTCTTTGTCCGCGGGAAAAGTTCGTGCGACGTAGAATGTCGCGAAGTACGCAATAAGCACAGGAACACCTGTTAATACAATTGTCCATAGAATCACCTGCATATCGCTGATGTTGTTTATCTGTGGCGGTTCAACGGAGAAGAGAAAGAGTAAACCGGCGATGAGGATGATGCTTATCTGTCCCATGCTGTTCGTAATTCCTAATTTGTAGCACTACAAAGTACGCGGGTTATAGTTGTTTTCTGAGAAGAGCGAATACTGCATTTTACCTTATTTAGCGTCAAAAATCAAGGGATTTTAAAATTTGATCCTCGCATTTTAACACACTTAAAAAAAACTTTTGACTTTTTTTGGAAAAAAGTGATATAATATATTAAAAGGACCTGTGGGAATAAAATGCTTGCAGGTTTACCCTATTATTTTGCAAGTTCGCGATGCAGTTTCGGGCATTGAAAACTATTGACTGCATCCAGGTAATTATTTCGTTTGCATACATACGTCCAAAACCGGATTTGAGAAGAATTCCAAGAAAATAGAATCCATTAAGTTTTTGCGTAACTTGAAAACCGACACCTTAATACCGGTTCGCAAGCGACGCCCCAAATTGTCGTAAAAAATTAGGAGGAATCCATGCTAAGTAGAACCGCTTTCACACTTATCGCTCTTCTCGGAGTTGCGCTTGTTGTTAGTAGCTGCGGCAAGTTGAACCAAGAAGAGTTTGAAATGTGGAAGAACGAACATGTTTCACAAATAGAGCAGAGCAACTCTGACATGTCAAACAAAATGACGATGTTAGAGGGCAAACTTGATCAGCATAGTAAAGATAGTGCAGAGGCAATTTCCAAAGCGAAGGATGAGGCGATTGCCGCATCCCAGCAAGGTGATGCTGACACGATGGCTGCTGCGGAACAAAGATCTAAGGAGCAGGACGCACAACTCCGTGCTGAACTGATGAAGGCTCTTGATACACACAGCGAAGAGTCGATGGGTGCTGTAAAAAATTTAGATGCCAAATTGGATAAACAGAGCATGGCACTTGAGAATTCCGACAAAGCACAAGACGCAGCGATAAAGCAGCTGCAATCCGATGTGATGGCTTTGAAGGGACAGGTTGAGATGGTTGCAACGGAAGCAACCAAAAAACCGACACTTGTGGCTACCGTCAATTTCGGCAGTGGGCAAACCGGTCTATCCAGCAAAGCGAAAGGGATGCTTGACGGTGTCGTTGATCAACTCATGGCGTCGGATGCAAAGATCAAGGTTGTTGGACATGCCGATGGCACACCGGTGCTGCGCGGCAGTCACAGAAGCAACTGGGATCTCTCACAGTCACGTGCCAATTCGGCGGCAAAATATCTGAAATCCAAAGGGATTGATGCCGGTAGAATTGAGGCAGTTGGCATGGCACACACGAATCCTATCGCCTCGCAAAGCACTGCCGCAGGCAGAGCTATGAATCGTAGGGTTGAAATTATTCTGCTCCCCTCAGGTGCAGTGATGTAGCCTAAATGTATTTCAACGTCGGGGCGGGTCTTTTGCCCGCCCTCCGTTGTTTCACTACATTCTTACAGCATCCGTTGGATAAGGACTCCATCTTTATGCGTCTGATTTTTGCATGTTTCATGTCTGTTCTGCTCCTGATTCCTTGTCTAACGGCAGCGGATGCTGTTGATACCCCGCCCCTGCGCCCGTCACCTGTTCAAGATTTTTTCAAAGAATATCTTCGATTTCCTTCGTTTCAGTTCTCCCTGTTTTCATATAAACCAGAGTTAGGCGGTTTGACGGATATTCTCCAGAGCGTCGGGGTTTCTCGGGTTCCGGGTGCGTTGTTGCCTACGTTTTCGGCTGTCTTTGAACATACACCAGAGTTGGATTCACGTTTGGAGATCGGCTATTGGCAGATGGAACTTGATATTCCACCGCCTACCTCGGCGAACCTCTCTGCTACGCTCATTCCAGTTTCATATCAACTTATCTACCGTCCCGTTCTGCTGTCCGAATTTCTCCCAATCTATTTCGGCGGAGGCATCGGTTTTTTGGGGGCAGATTTTAGCGGCAGCGCGGTGGATCTGATTGAACAGCAAGGTATCAGTTTCGATGATAGTTCATCTGGTCCAACCGGGTATGTCCTCATCGGCGCAGAACTGATTCAGTGGGAATATAACCTCGCTCTCAATCTTGAATTGAAGCGGATACTCAAAACAGTAGAGACAACAGGTACGATACCGCTTAATCTGATTTTGGATGGGACGGCAATCGGACTTGGTGTGAAAATGAAATTTTAACTGATAATTGTTTCACGGATGTTTCTAAAGTATGGCAAACGAATTCTTCTTTTTATTCTCTGTCTTGTGGCCGGTGGCGTTGTCGGCGGTTACTCAGACACCCCGTTTCCGCTCTTCAGCTTACTGGTTATAACCGGTGCTTTCGTTTTCCTCGGCATGGAGCTTGCCGTTTATCTGCTGTTAATTGCCCTGCCGTTTTCATTCCGTTATATTCTTCCGAGCAGTTTTGAAATTCAAACCCCTACAGAACCGTTGTTAGGCATGCTTGTCACGGTCTACTGCGTGCAAAAAGTCGTTGATCGCGTGCTCCAAAAGAAGAAAGCGGAAGATACGTTTCCTTTCTTCGTCCCGCTCTGCTGCTATATTCTCATTACTTTCCTTTCAGCAATCAATACGCCTGATCTTTTTGGTACACTTAAAGGCGCGCTTCGTGCGACAGTGTATATGCTGTTTAGTGTAATCGTGTATGCTGTTATTCAAAACAGGACTGCCCTGAAACGATTGTTTATTGCTGTTTTCCCTTCCGCCGCTGTTGCTGTTATCTGGACGATTATTGTCCTAATTTACCACATTGACGCGTGGCAGTGGACGAGTGCTTATCGGAGTGCGCCCTTTACGAATTACTCCGTTTATGGTGCCTTCACTGCTATCTTCTTTTTGGTTTGTCTGAGTCGTTTCCTATTTGACAACAGTCGGTACGATCGCGTGTTATGGTCAGCGTGGTTCATCTGTTTTAGTATAGGACTGCTGATGTGTTTTTCGCGCGGAGTTTGGCTGTCTGTGATTGTTGCGGTCGGTTTTATGCTACTGCAACTTGGAGGTGGTGTTACGCATAAAAAAATTCTATTTATGGGTGCCGCGTGCCTTATCTTGTTGGCGTGTCTGAGTCTACCGAGTATCTATAACATATTTATCGAACGGATTTCGTCGACAGTGGATTTGGGTTATGCTTCAAACCGGGCGCGCCTCCTGCGGTGGGGACAAGCGTTTGTGATGTTTCTTGAAAGTCCGATCTTGGGTAAAGGTTACGGTGCGTTCGCGATGCTTTATGAGGAAGATGTGGCACTCGTTGGGAGTTACACGGCACAGTATCAACTCGGGGCGCACAGCGAATACCTTCAAGTGATGGCGGAATTGGGGATCGTTGGATTGGGTATTTGGGTGTGGTTGAATCTCGCATTTTTACGCTACGGATTTCGGGCACTCAAAACGATAGACGACGGTTTTTACCGTGCTGTCGTTATCGGGTTGATGGCAGCAGAGATTTCATTAATGGTGCATTTCACGGTGAACAATCTCTTGAACGGCGATGCCGTTGGGGTGCCTTTCTGGGGCATTTATGGATTACTACCAGCTGTGGTACAAATGGCTGCTCGTGAAAAGACTTCATTAGAAACTGAAGAGGGTGTATAATATGAGAAGAGTGGTTATCAGTTATCGGTTTGCCTCACAGTGAGAGTTGTCGATAAAGAGGTTCCTGTTTGTCAGTTCTGTCAGTCCAACCTACGCGCTAAACTGATCCATAGTAACTATATCGTCTTTTATCAACGGAGAGATTGATGAATATTATCCACATTATTTCAGATACGTTTCGACGCGATAATCTCGCTATCTATGGCGGAAAGGGATACACACCCGCCTTGAACGCCTTTGCGGAAAAATGTGTCGTTTTTGACAAAGCATACGTCTGTGGTTTTCCGACTGTTCCAATCCGAGGCGAGCTCGTGACAGGGCAAGTCAGCATCTGTCGGAGGGGATGGGAACCTCTCAAACGAGATGTCCCCGTCATCGCTGATGACTTAAGGAACGCTGGAATTGTGAGTATGATGATTGCGGATACGCCACATCACATCAACAACGGTTTCTTTTACAATCGTGGGTTCACCGGATGGAAATGGATTCGCGGGCAAGAGGGTGATCATTTAGAGACGCAGCCCTACGATTATGAATCGAAAAAATCGTTGCAGTATCGCGAGTACACACGAACACATCCGAACAAATTACCCGGTGGACTCGGCAACCACCTGAGAAATATAGCGTTTCGACAAACTGAAGCAGACACGTTTGTCGCGCAGACTATGCAGACGGCTTGCGACTGGTTGGAGCGGAACCATCAGCATGAAAACTTTTATTTGATGGTGGATACCTTTGATCCGCACGAACCGTGGGATGCTCCTGAGTGGTACCTGAAGCGTTTCGATGCGAGCGATTATGACGGACCAGAACCGATCTATCCGCCCTACGGTCCTAATCCGATGAATGAACGAGAAACGGAACGCCTCAACGCGCTCTACCGTGCGGAGGCATCGCTGGTTGACAATTGGATTGGGCAGCTTCTGCGTAAAATTGACTATATGGGGTTGATGGAGAATACGATGGTGATTTTCATGGCGGATCATGGTTTCCTGTTGGGTGAACACGGACTACTCGCTAAGAATCTGAGCATGTATGAAGAGGTTATCCATATCCCACTTATGGTTTATCATCCAGAAGCGACACCGCGGCACACCGATGCACTCACCAGCATTGTTGATATTCCACCGACCGTCATTGATGTGTTCGGTGCGGAACGCGGGGCACAAGTGGAAGGCAACAGTCTCCTCCCTGCTATCATGGGAGATACGGACACTGGACGTGAGTATGCCGTTACGCACGGTGCTTGGGTCGGTGGGTGGAGTCCTGATGGTGGTAGCCCGCATGGAAGTATCACCGATGGCACTTGGTCTCTGCTTTTAGAGAACCGAGGTGCCCCAAAGTCTTTGTTCCATTTACCTTCTGATCCGGAGCAGTTGAACAATCGATTTGAATCGGATACGGCGGAGGCGCGTCGGCTCTACCAAGCATTTTTAGACTTCTTGGCACAACACGGTGCGCCTGAAGCTATGGTTGCCCAATTCCAAGATCGGTGGCGGGATTAACTAAGGAAGGGAAGATGACGATCTACGACACGAAGAAAGTAAAGGAGCATAGAAGTTGTGGCATCATAGAATTTTATGTTATTTATAGTAAAACCTACAATTAACGAGACATCCATAGAAGGCTGGGTTCCAAACCCAGCCTGCATTGGGGGTAGGTTTGTTATTTTCTAAAGTGTTGATTTATTTTTCCGTTTTACTAGAAAAACAAACATTAAAGCAAAGTTATCTATAGGTAGGGTTCCACGTTCCATAATAGGATGGTGCCATCAAAACTCCCACTCGCTAAAAGCATACCATCCGGTGAAAAGGTGAGATCCTGAATATCTGTGGGGTGCCCCCAGAAGGTGTGGATATTTTCACAAGTGGCGATGTTCCATAATCGGATGGACACTTTCTCTGTTCCAGCCCACCATGATCCCGAAGCAAGGTACTGCCCGCACGGTGAAAACGCCAACGCATACGGACACTGACATTCCTTGGGCAGGAGAATCGCCGTGCAGATGTCATGGGTGGTGGCATCCCATAACCGAATCTCCCGATGTAATCCACCGGCAATGATATCCCCACGAGGCGAGAAAGCAATAGCTTTAATTTCAACAGAGGGCTGTGTTGTATTTCCTCTCTCGGCCCTATCACGCTGTGTTTTCCTGAGACGCTGCTTTTGATGCAAGTCGCCGAGATAACGTTCTGGTTCTAACCGGTTTAATGGAAGCGAGGCGACTTCTTTGCCAGATGGAATGTCCCACACGCGCGCCGTTTTGTCTCTTGAGATACTCACCAGTTGATTACCATTTGGTGAGAAAGCGAGAGATTCTATTGAAGCCGTATGCCCGGACAAAGTTATCTTTTTTCTTTTTCCATCTGACACATATAAGTTTCCCGCTATATCCCCGGTCGCCCAAACCTCATTGGTGTGTGCGTACGCAGTGGCATTTACTTTTTTTGAATGTTCTGGAAGGGTCGCAATTGTTTCTTTAGTTTCAACATCCAAGACATAAACCTTGTTTTCAACACTTCCCAACGCGTGTATATTTCCATTGGGTAAGAAGCAATGCGTATGCACTTTCGCAGGAAGATGCTGCTGCCGTGCCTGTTTTTTGGCAACTTTCCAACAAGTGAAAAAACCGCCGCGACTTACACAGGCGAGCGTCAGTCCATCCGGTGAGAATGCCACAGATTTTACACTGTCAGTATCAATAGAAGTTGTAACAACAGTATTTGGGTTATCCAAAATCCACACGTTGATGTCCCTGACACTTGTAAAAACCACGGTCGGCTTTTGGGAATTTCTATTCCAAGTGATGCCCTTTGAAAAGTGGATGTTCTGGATGTCTTGATGGTGTTTAAGCGTGTTCAACTTTTCAGAACGTTCAACATTCCATAAGGTGATTCGCGTTTTACTTTCACTCCGCCCAATGTTGTGCAGGGCACCTGATGGCGAATAGGCTGGGATGACCACCGGTAAAGGGACATACGTCTCCCGGGGTTTTTCAGCATATTTGGAGGACATTTGAACATGTTTTCCGGTGGCGATATCCCACTCGTGTAAAACCCCAGACGCATCGCCAGCGGCAAGTAACTGCCCACAAGGTGAGAAATCAAGCGTATGCACAACTGCCGTAGGCCCTTTGAGAGCGGCAATCTGTTTGCCACTCTTCACATTCCACACTGAGATGAAATCCGAGGTGCCGACTGTGGTGCCGTCTGTCTTTATAGCACTTACACTAGCGAGCAGCTGCCCGTCAGAGGAAAAACAAAGCGGACGCGGAACAACTCTAATCAGTCCTATAGTGATTTCAGGATCAGGTGATAACGTTGCACTTAGTTTTCCGGTTTCAGCAGTCCAGAGATAAACCATTCCCTCTCCATTATGAGCCGCAGCAATGTATTGGTTATCAGTTGAAAAGACAACATTACCAGCCCAGACTTCTAGCGCACCGTTTTCGT
The DNA here is from genome assembly GCA_022394775.1 of Candidatus Poribacteria bacterium. GTDB lineage: Bacteria > Poribacteria > WGA-4E > WGA-4E > WGA-3G > WGA-3G. The sequence goes on along the minus strand of JAGFCB010000173.1, from coordinate 1,551 downwards.
ATTGTCGTGCCCGACGTTGAATCTTAGTAATACACACACCACGTTGAACGTCCCATATTTTGATGGTTCCATCCAAGTTGCCTGTGACAAGTCGTTTGCCGTTTGGAGAGAAGTTAAGCGTGGAAATTACGCCCCGTTCTGTCTCCCATAATGCGACCGGGGATAGAGTTGACAGTTCATACCACCACACACCAATAAGGGTCCCAACGGCCAAATACCTCCTGTCCGGCGAAATTGCGAAAGAGGTACATGTGCCTCGCCCTAACCGAGCAATAGCATCCTCTGGCAACGCCCATGTAGTCGCATCTGTATTTATGTCAATACCTTGCGTTGGAATCTGTGGGTTTCGATGTTGAACGCTAAACTTCGTCTTTTTCAAGGTAAATTCCTCTTTGAAACAAACCCATCATGCGTAAACAAGAATCCGAACGTGCCCAAGAATATCAAGGCAACCATGAACTGCCCGATTGTGTTCCGGTTTTGTAAAAAATGTTAATCATCATCTTTTCCTTAGTTTGGACAATTCGTGTTGCGTGTGTGCGGAAACCATGACTGACGTGAGTTTGAAAGAGGCACAGGCTAACAGCCTATGCTACGGAAGAGGCAGATGAAGTACTATGTCCAGTCCATGATTACGCCTAAGTATTCGTCCTTTCGGTCTGTCAATCCATCATAAGCAGATTGTGCGTCTTCTGGGTCAATGACGTGGGTCAGTAATTCTTCTACTTTGAACTTGCCCTCACACATAAGTGAATACACCAAACGCGAGTTGCGTTCAAGGGAATGCTTTGATTCACCGGAGTGCATCGTCGGATAGACCCATTCATGTGCACTTCTGAGGGTAATCGCGCCTAAACCGATGCTGTGGCTATAGTTCAAAATTTCCGTTGCATTGGTGACATATTCGCCACGCGGCGAGCCGAGTAAGATAACTTCACCCTTTCTGCCGGTCAATTGGTACGCAGTCTCTACAAGTCGTGGATTTCCAATCGCTTCAACGGTCACTGCTGTCTTTTCACCGTTTGTCAACGCGATGACGCGTTCCAATACATCTTCTTCATCAGGATTAATTAGATGCTGGATACCGCACTGCCGTGCGATTTCGAGACGGCGCGGCACTCGCTCGATACTGATGACCTTCATGCCAGCAAGATTGAAGAGTTGAGATGCGGAGTTGCCGACCAATCCCAAGCCAATAATCGCGACGGTATCCCCGAATTCAGCGGACGATACCCGTAGAGATGTCATTGCGACTGTTGCCATTCGGACGAAAGGCACCAATTTCTCGTCTATATCTAATGGGGATTTGAACGCCAAAAGTACGCCATCTGTTTTAGCGATGGAGGCGTGTGAGCTATAACAGAAGGCAAGATCCCCGACATCGCATTTGGTTACATTTTCGCCGACTTTGAGAACTTCACCGATCGCAGTATAGCCAGAACCGTGCGGGAATGTTGTGCCGCTTTCAAGTCCTGTATATCCTGCGCCTTCGGTGCCGGGACTAATCAAACTATAGTGCGTTTTGAGCAAAATTTGGTTGGGTGTAAGCGT
>JAGFCB010000124.1 GCA_022394775.1 Candidatus Poribacteria bacterium | reverse complement strand
CGCACTCCACTTCGTTACGTGCTACGGTTTTGACACTTTTTAGAACGGATACCTAATTTACCTTGCGGTTAAACTTCGTGCGTTTAGACTTTCATGTCCGTTCCTTAAATCCGCACTCCACTTCGTTACGTGCTACGGCTGGAATATTAAGAAGGATCGTGGGGAACTACAAACAAAAAAGGGGCAAATTTTCTAACCCAACTTCGCATTAATCACAAACCTGCCTGTAAGCAGAGCGGAGGGCAGTTCAAAAACCCAATCGTTAAAAAAATGTTTGATATTGCCTATTTAGGACGGCGTTGTTTCCGCCTCACTAAACGTTACCCACGTACATCAACAATTGTTAGCCTGCTGGCGGTCCTCTGTATTGGTATCTGGGTAGGTAGGGAAGTTCAGTTTAGTAAAATAACCGACTATTTCCGCTCCTACACCGCCCCTGAACGGAGCGATGTGACAAAATCAATTGAACAAGGGATTGTCCATCGGCAAATAGTGAACAATGGTGTGTTGACGAATATCCTCGCTATATCACCAAACGCTGCAGACATCCGTCCATATCGTGCGCTGAGTGCGGGCATCGGCACGGAATCATTGGTATCACTTGCGCGGCGGCATAAGGCACTCGCGGCAATAAATGGCGGTTTCTTTGAGATGGTGGGTACATTCCGCGGAGAATCGGTCGGTGCGCTGAAGATTGACGGTGAATGGGTGAGCGAACCCGAACAAGGTAGAGCCGTGATCGGACTCCGAACTGTTGAGGGAAAAATAGAAGCGTACATCGACCGGATTGCCTTACGACAAAAACTCGTCCTACAGGACGGAAGTACATTGCCAATTGACGGCATGAACCGGAATCGTGGTAGAAACGAATTGGTACTCTATCGCCCACATTTTCATGTGGTGACACTGACGAAGCCTGACGGCGTGGAAGTGGTTGTGCGGAACGGTAAAGTAACCGGTATATTTGATAAACATGGGAGTTCGCGCATTCCGTCAGATGGCTATATTCTATCCGCAAGTGGTAAGAAAAGCAATATCCTGCTGGCACATACTGCGGAAGGTGATGCTGTTGAGATTCGTGAAACGGTCATTCCTGAAAGCGTTGGTGATAGCAACTTATGGGCAAGTTTTGGGCACATTATCGGCGGGGGTCCGTTATTACTACAGGACGGCATAGCGTCTTCCACACAAGCGTACGAGCGCGAGGGGTTTGATCAAGCATTTCACAGCTTCTGGCATCCGCGGACGGCAGTCGGTAAAAAGGCGGATGGGACCCTTTTCTTTGTGACGGTAACAGCCACAGCAGCAGGTGTCCGGCGTGGCGTTATGTTACCACGGTTGGCAGAACTTTTTCTCGAATGGGGGGCAACGGATGCCCTTAATCTTGATGGCGGTAATTCGTCAATGCTGATAATCCGAGATGAGATTGTAAGTGTCAAGCAGAAAGATTCCACGAACCCGAAATCTAAAAATACACTGAAATCCGTTCATGGCGATAAAACACCTATGGAAAAGACTACAAGCCAGCGAAAAACGAAGCCAGCACGCGGCAACCGCCGCATTCGTCCGATGCCACAGCAACAGGGACGCGCAATTTCAGATGCAATCTTGATTTTTTCAAAACTGTAGGTTATAATGTAAGAGGTGAATTAAAGATGTACATAAGCGCGAAAAATTGAATAGGAAGATTGAGGCAAAACTTGAGACCTCGCTTCTCAGGCGTGAACGCGTCTAACCGGAAAAAACAAGGTGGAATAGGAGGAGAAAAGTCGTGTTAAACAACAATAGAACTGATCAACCTACTGAGAAGAAATCCATATCCGACGCAGCACCAAAACCAGATTCACTATCAAGACGCTCTTTTTTGAAAGGATCCGTTGGGCTTGCCGCCTCCGCGATTGCTGCGGGTGGATTAATTCTGCCTTCACAGGCTCAGTTTGGCGGGGGATTCCGAGAATATATTCCGTATGACGCGGCACGGGATATCCATTACGGCACGCGATACGGGGTGATCGAACACCATTATCCAGAGATGAATCCGACAGGTGAGAAGTTTGTTTTTGTAAGGCTGAAATATCCCGGTGGCGATTGGTACACAAATATCGTCAACTATTATCGCTGGCCATCGGATCATAAATTTACCGAGATGCTTGCTAAACATACAACGATTGATGTCGAAGTGCGTGAAAACCCGCAATACGTTGACATTGACGATGAGGGTTTATTTGAGTATCCGTTCCTCTACATGACAGGACATCGCGGGATACGGCTTTCCACAGAACAGGTGCGAAAGTTAAGAGATTATTTTGAACGCGGGGGTTTCCTCCACGTTGAAGATTGCGATGCACGTCTCAATGGTGGGCGCGGTGGTTTGCGTCCATATATCTATGAGATGCTGCGCAAAGTCTTTCCAGAAAAGAAGTTGGAACGCTTAGAGATGAGCCACCCGATTTATCATACGCGCTACAATCACGATGAGTATCTCGGTGGTGATAAACGGATTGTGGGTATTTCCGATCACGACGAGGCAATTATGGATGATGATCGCGTGATGGTCTACTTCTGCCCGAGTGACCTGAATTGTGCGTGGGAAGGTAGAGAGTGCGACCCGGGCGGTGAAGAGCAACGAAAATGGGCATTTAGGCAAGGAATCAATGTCGTTGCATACGCCCTCACAAGGTAAATGGCAGTCAGTTGTCAGCAATCAGCCGTTAGCATGCCCTTTGTGGCATCAACAACACTTGTAACAGCCACAGGTAGTTTGAAGTTCCCAAATTCTTAACTGAAAGCTGATAACCATTAAGATAACGACCAAAAAACGAGAGGTAAATCATGGAAAGGAATTTTAGGTTGGCTTACAGGCGATTTTCAAAATGTACGCTGTTTTGTCTTGTGACGCTATTCATCTTTCTCGCCGTACATGCCAACGCGCAAGAACGGTTTTCGGATGCAGTCGGTCCTGTTACCATTCGAGAGGTAACAGCAATAACGCCTTTGGTAGTGCCGTATATCACATGGGGTGGCGAAGCAGCACTTTTTCATGCTAACGGTGGATTGACGACAAAACCGGGTACGATTATGGCGGAACTCGGAATGAACCTGAAATTGGTGCCGGGTGACAATTTCCAGCAACAGGTCCGCGACTATCTCTCAGGCAAATCTCCGTTCCTACGCGGCACATTTAGAATGATCGCACAAGCGAGCGAAGCCGTGGGAAAAGATGCCCGGACAAAACCGGTCGTTTTTGGACAGCTGACCTGGTCGGCAGGCGACCATTTCGTTGGACGTTCCACCATTCGGAGAATCTCTGATCTCAGCGGGAAAAAGATCGCCATTCAAAAAGGTGGCCCCCACGTCGGGATGCTCTATGATATGTTGAAAACTGCCCGTTTGTCAAAGTCCCAGATAGAAATTGTTTGGGTAGACGAATTAACAGGGGCAAATGGACCCGCAGAACGTTTCCGAAACGATGCAACTATCGCAGGTTGTTTTGTAATAACACCCGACATGATTGGATTGACAGGCGGTCCTGAGAACACTGGCACCGGTGCAGAAGGCACCGTCAAAGGGGCGCGGGTCGTTGTCAGTACTGCGACGCTTTCTCGTTCTATTGCTGATGTCTACGCGTGCCGTAAAGATTTCTACGATGCCTACAAACCGTTTGTTGAACGTTTCTTCGCGGGTTATCTGAAAGGTGCTGAAGAGGTTGTGGCTCTCAAAAAAGTCTACGAATCAAGCGGTTCCGCAAAATACACGCAGCTCCTGACAACGATGCAAAACATATACGGTAAAGAGGTGTTACCGACGCTTGAAGAGGATGCACACGGCTTAATCGCGGATTGCACGTTTGTCGGACAACCCGGAAATATCGCCTTCTTTAACGATCCAAAGAACACCATTACAGGCTTTGAAGGTTTCAACAAAGCAGGGCTGGACATGGCTGTAAACTGGGGGTTCGCAAGACAGAGATACGCTCTCATTCCATCCGACTTAGATTTCAACTCGTCAACCTTTAAGAATTTGCTTACGACAACCGTAACGGCTCCAGCGCAGTTGAAACAGACGCGTTTCAAAAAAGAGACCGTTCGTGCTGAGATTGAATCCTTTAATGAAGATGCTGTGTTAGACGAAAAGACGCTCATCTCATTCACAATCCAGTTCAAAGCGAACCAAGACACCTTCAGCGATACCGAATATAGCGAAGAATTTGATAGGGTTGTTGAATTAGCTTCTAAATATGGGAATGCTGCAATCGCTATAAAAGGACATAGCGATCCGTCGCGGACGCTAAGCATATTGGTTAAAACCGGGCTTCAAAAAGGGATTTTGAAGCGGACAGGGACGCGAGGGAACTACAAATATTTTATGGACGGCAAGGCTTTTAGTTTGGAAAACACCGCCAATTTGATTCGTCTGATTCAACAGAAGAAGTTTGATGATGGCAGCAGTTTGGAGAGTCCTTACCAAGTGATGCGGGCTGCTCTGAAACTCTCCGAGCAGCGTGGGCAAGCGGTGAAACAGTCAATTATCGCCTATGCGCGTCGAAAAAACGCGCGCATTGATCCAGATCAGATTGTGCCAGTAGGTGTCGGAATTAAGGAGCCTGTTATTGCAAAACCGACGAGTCCGACTGAAGCCGCAGAAAATCGGCGCGTTGAATTCGCACTGATTAAAGTTTCAGCCGAAGCCGTTGCAGTCTCTGATTTTGATTTTTAGCGGAATAGCAGTTAGCCATCAGCCGTCGGAAACTGTCGGTAAAGAAGTGCCTCTTGAGAGAAACCCATTGCTGCCAGTTAGTTCCTGATGGCTCCAATAATTGACGGTTCTATGACATAGATAAGGTTTCTTATGAAATTTATTATAACTGCCAGTTCCGGCACGCTATTGATTCTGCTACTGAGTTTGCTCATTTTTAGTGTCCAGATTTGCAGTGCTGATGATGACATTCACAAAGATAACATCGTAGTAATTCTTGATGCTTCTGGCTCTATGCAGGACAAGTTTAGTGGAGACCGAACAAAATCAAAGATGGAAGCAGCGAAAGCGGCACTACAAGAGGTCCTGGCGAATATCCCTGATGGCACACAGATCGGGTTGCTGGTGTTTAGCGGTGCCAATATCCATAACGAATGGGTGTACCCATTGGGACCCAAAGACACTCAAAAACTGATAGCAGCGATTCGTTTACCCCAACCCAGCGGTGATACACCTCTGGGGAAATACATCCGAATCGGGGCAAATCGTCTTCTTGAACAACGGGAAAAACAGTATAACTACGGAAACTACCGGTTGTTAGTTGTCACAGATGGTGAAGCTTCGGATGCTGACCAAGTCAAGCACTATACCCCTGAAATCCTCAATCGGCAGATTCGCATTGACGTTATCGGTGTTGACATGAAAACCGATCACATGTTAGCAAACGTCGTGGATAGCTACCGTAAGGCAGATAACCCGGGTGAGCTGGTGGCGGCAGTTTCGCAAATTCTTGCTGAAACCGGTGATGCGGGGACGGATGTAGGTGCGGAAGATGCTTTTGAATACATTGCCCCACTTTCACCGGAAATTGCTGCTGACTTGATTCAACAGTTGACAACACCGCCGAGCAATACGTCAATCGAAGTAAAGCGCGCAGAGGTGACACCATCGCCAACAACAACGTCGCAAAAGACTTCAACACCACAGCAACGTAATGATGAAAAACAAAGCACTATATGGTTTGTTATAATTCTGGTTGTACTTTTTGTCATCGGTTTTTTGGTTTTTAGAAATAGGAAATAGACACTATGGACGCTGGTAAGAAAAAACGCATAATCATCATGGTAGCGAGCTGGCTTGTTATTATCGGTGTCATTGGGCTCGTCTATAAGTTCGTCGTTGAACCTTGGGTCCGAGGCGACCTCGTCAAGGAGACAAGTACCCAACGTTACGCGCATACTATTAAGATAGCGCACGACTCTTTTCCGGGATATGCGATCCTACGTTCTCCCGCCGTTCAGAATCTTCTGGATCGTCAAGGGATTAAACTCACGTTTGTTGACGACAAAGCCGATTACGTCGGGAGAGCGCGTGCGCTGAAAAGCGGTAAGGTTCAAATGGCGGTTTTCACGATTGATGCCTATCTGAAAGCAGGGAGTGTAATCGGTGAGTTTCCCGGTTCAATTGTCCTCGTAATTGATGAATCGAAAGGCGCAGATGCGATTGTTGCGTATAAGCGAGGTGTCCCCCAAATACCGAGTTTAAGCAATCCGCGGGCGCGTATCGTGCTGACACCGGATTCGCCGAGTGAGACGCTCGCCCGAATTATGATCAATAAGATGAGCCTTCCGAGTTTGCCATCTTCGTGGGCAGTCGAGACTAACGGTGCTGAAGACGCTTACAAGAAATTGAAGTCTGCCGATCCAGATGAACCATACGCTTATGTTATCTGGGAACCTTATGTGACGAAAGCTCTCGCTATTGATGGTGTACACCTACTGTTAGACAGTTCAAAACTGAAAGGCTATATCGTTGACGTGTTGGTAGTACAACGTGGATTTCTGGATTCGCAACGTGAACTCGTCACACACATTGTCCAAGCGTATCTCCGAGCAAACTATGACTACAATAACCAACCCGATGGTTTAGCGTCTTTAATTCAAGCGGATGCAAAGAAGTATGGCGACTCGCTCAACCAAAATGAGACGGATAAATTGGTGAAGGGCATTGAATGGCGGAATACAGTTGAGAATTACGCGCATTTCGGAGTGATTTCCGCAGCGGAGGCAAAAGGGTCTGAGAGACTCGAAGCGATGATCGCCAAAATTGTGCAAGTGTTGGTGCAGACGAATTCAATCTCTGCCGATCCAGTGTCAGGTAATTACGAGCAGCTCTTCTTCGAAGGTATTTTGCGTTCACTCCACCACGATAAGTTCCACCCGGGTATGCTGAATGCGAGCGGTAATGACGAGTTAGACGGTATTTTTGTTGGCTCAACACCGACAGAACAGGTTCGAGAGGAGGCTTCACTAAATCCGCTTTCTGACGCAAACTGGACCACGCTTGCCCCCGTTGCGGCGATGAAAGTCGAACCGATTCAATTTGGCCGCGGGAATGCTCGGATTCTTCCGGGTAGTAAACGTGCGTTACAAGAACTTGCTGCAAATCTGAAATCGTTTCCACAGTACTATCTTCGAGTCGTAGGACATACACGACAGGAAGGGGATCCAGCAGCAAATAGGGTTCTGGCTTTACAACGTGCAGAAGCGGCAGCAGCGTCATTGAGAAACTTGGGCATCGCAAATCATCGTATCCGCGCTATAGCAAGTAGCAAGACATCGCCCCAAATGCGCGGTGCAGCGGCACAAAGCGTCACATTCGAGCTTCTTGGAAAACCGTATTGAGGAATAGAGGAATGGTTATCAGTTGTCAGTGCGGTTTTTCTGCGAAAAACCTTTCGGTTACCAGTTAAGAGGCAGTTTAACTGAATCAGAATTCTCTTTAACCGATAACTGATAACCATTAAAGAAATTGATTGATCGGAAATTGTTTCGGAAGAAATTCTTACTCCATCTTCTTGGCAACCCTTACGTTCTCTTTCCTTTTGCCGCGGGTGGCTCCATCGCTTTTGCCTCTTGGGTATTCAATTTAGAACCGAAGATTCTCTATCTATTCGGTAGCGCGATTCTCAGTGTTTTGATGCCTATCGGAACCCTGATTAGCAAATGGGCAACGGGTACAGACGATATAGCTAAACAGGTGCACCAAGAGATTCTTCAGGAAACCCAACATAAGCAAGAGACAGAACTGAACACTCTACATGAACAACTTGAAGCCGATGGAGATGCACGAACAGAGACGATGCTTGAAGAACTCCGTGCTTTGCATACATCCTTTCAGGAAGAAGCAGGTAGTGCCGGATGGATGGGGACACTTCCGATTACGGTCAGAGCTGATATTACTAACAAAGTTTCCGAACTCTTTACACAAGCAGTCGAGTGTTTAAAAGATACGCTCAAAATGCATCAAAAATCAACGGGCACCCAATTAGGAACTACCGTCAAAGGTGTACTGCAACAATATAGAGAACAACAGATTAAAGACGTTCAGCAGACGATTGTTCAACTCTCACATCTCTATGCCCGAATCCTAACGCTTAACCCCGAAAGCGACGAGACAGAACTCACACGTCTCCGCGCTGAACTCGATGAAAGCCTTACTTTTGCGAAACAGGTCGACGCGAAGATACGAGAATTAACGCCACCTCATGATTATGATGCATCAGAAATAAAAGAAGAAAAATAACAGATACACCGTAGAAAAATAAAGAAAAGGACGAAATTTATGACGCTATACATACGGCACTATGACAACATCCCAGATAGCTGGAAGCCTGTTTTAGAACGTTTGAAGAAATTTGAAATGCTTGCGCAGCAAATTACTAAAGCAAAAAAGGAACAGAAAACCGATTTATCCGAGACGCTTAAAACGTTCTATACACATCA
>JAGFCB010000294.1 GCA_022394775.1 Candidatus Poribacteria bacterium | reverse complement strand
GCGGGGACCACCGATGCCAAATACGACGTCACTGGCGATGGTAAAGTCGATATCAACGATATCGTCGCCGTCACTACCAATCGCAGCGGCGGCGCAGCGGGCGCACCGACACTCCTCGGCAGAAAGTTCAGTGCGCTTGAGAGAGACGCACTCCAAGAACAGATCGATCTCTTGATCGCAACCAACGATCGGTCACCTGCCGCAATGCGGACACTGGTATACCTGCAGCAGCTCATCGCGATGGCGCGTCCTGAGAAGACGCAACTCTTAGCGAACTATCCGAATCCGTTCAACCCGGAGACGTGGATGCCTTATGAGTTAGCAACCGATACCAACGTGCGTATCACGATTTACAACGCGCAGGGTGTCGTCATCCGGACACTGCAGTTGGGGCAGCAATCCGCTGGCTACTACACCGATCGCGAACGTGCGGCGTATTGGGACGGGCGAAATGCCCTCGGTGAACGGGTCGCCAGTGGAATTTATTTCTACCAACTCCAAACCGATACTATGTCCGCACTTCGTAAGATGGTCATTTTGAAATAGGAATCCGGCGAACGCCTACGAACTTGGGGGAAAATACCTTGTGGGGGCACTGCTAGGTCCTGTGGAAATCCTACCTCCCCCATAAAACACAGGAACTGCCCCTTCCTCTAAGGCGCGGCGTCAAAACCGCGCCTTTTTCGATTTTGTCTGAATAAAGTCAATTTTTTTATTGACTTTTTTTGCTTAGAATATCAGGAATGCTGCCATCAATCCGCATCCAGTCGCAGTACCCGCAGCTGCCGATATTACCCGAAGCGATCTTGTTTTTCGAAGGAGTTGGCTATGTCAACGAAACTCACAATCAAGGAAGCCCTCGCCGTGATTTCAGTGTCCGAATCTTCGCTGCGGAAAGATATAAAGAAAGGAAAAGTCTCCTCTGAAAAGGATTTACAAGGACAGAGACGGATAGATGTGTCAGAACTCGAACGGGTCTATGGGCAACTGAAACATGCCAATGGAGCCCCTGAGTTGGATGCAGCCGGTTAGCTGGAAGGAGTTTCCTGTATCACAGGGATCACGTAGCTCCGAATCATAATGTCGTCTAACGTCTCTGTCTCTACGCGAGGCACTGGCTCTTTGCGGTGATCAAACACGACGTAGTACCCTGCCTCAGCTGCTTCGAGGCTAACGTAAGTCGCGAGTTGTGCTTTTCCTGCCTCATAGCGACTCTCCCCGCCCCATATCTTGGTTTCAACGATATACTTTCTCTGATTATGGAGAATAAGGATGTCGATTCTGCCGCGCCCTGTTCGCACCTCCAAATACATCGTCCCGCCGAGACTCTGGACGCACTGCTCAAGATAGGCAAAAAGGAGGTGTTGACCGATGTATTCTTGCGGGGTTTCGGGGACTTGTAGGATCCTGAACCCTGCGCGTGCGATAAAGTCTCGGAAGTTATCAAGGAGGGCATCCATGTAAAGCTGTCCGTTGGGTGTAAGATAGTCCTGAAATCCGGCACGCGTATCCGCCGGAAAATAGTCTTGCTCCAACCCATTCACCGCAGGTTTGAAGGCTTGCAGGATGCAATAGTGATAGATCGGGTTGACGATCTCACACAAACCGTCAGCCCCTTCGACGATGACACCATACGTCGCGAGTTCGCCGATGAGCGCGTTGTAAAGGTTGAAGGCAACACCCTCATCGTAAGAGGTGATTTTCATCAAGAGGGTCTCAAATCGCCGATCCCGACGGATGTTGGTTACCAAATGCTCCGTATGCGTGTTCCGTTCACGCAGGAGCTGCGCATGTGCTTTTGAAAAGTGTGCCATTGTAATAGGTTCGCTTTTCGGAATGTCCATCTCCTCGGTTAGAATTTGGGCGAACCGGTTGACGAGGACGGGTTGTCCAGCCGTCTGTTTGTGAATAGATTCGATGACCCTGGGGACAAAGGACTGCCCTGTTTCGTCTGTGTATTGGGAAAGGAGTTCACCGACCTGTTTAAGCGTGAAGTTCGGCAATTTAAACTCGTCTTGGATATTAAAAGGCGAAATAGAGCGATCGTAGTTGAGTTGCGTAATGCTCTTGACCCCGACGATACCGACACTGTGCGGGCATCGGTCCCTACCAGAGAGGTAGATGTGGCGGAGTGAATACAGAAAATCGCTGACAAGGGATCGCGGGATACCATCAAATTCGTCAATGATCAGTACGACTTTCTGTCTACCCCACTGGTGTTCCAGAACGTTTGAAAATCGTCGAAAAAACCTTCTCATCGAAAGATGATTGGTTATTTTCGTGTTGTCCAGAAAGTGCGTTAAAGCTTCTGGTAGTGGGATGTCCCGCCTTTGGAAAACCGCCTCTATCTCCTCGCGAATATCTTCGTAGACACCTTGGTAAAACTCGGAAGGAGTCAGGTTATTAGATGACTGGAAATCGATCTGGATTGGAAAATACGCCTCGACGGGGAGGATCTCTAAAGCGCGGTGGAAAAACGTGGTTTTGCCGGTCTGTCGGGGGGCGAAGAGAACGACGTATCTTCCCTTTTCCAACCGATTGATGAAATCAGAAAGTTCCTCTGTGCGGGCGACAACGTAATTATCTTTTGGGTAGACAGGCCCCCGGGTTCCAAAACTTCGCATTTAAACTTACTCTCCTCTGGGCAGTCAAGGCACCCACTGCCTAAAGGTCTTACTTGTTACTACAAGTTTTTTTGGGGGTAACAATAAGACCTAAAGGAGGGGTCTCCAATCCGCTTAATGTGATGAGAACACCGTCCACGAACTTCAGAAGAGTATAACAGAAAATGTCTGAGATGTCAAGACGACGTGCAGATTGCGAAAATGTAAAGGAAAGACAATGTATACCACCACAACGATAAAACATCATAGAACTGGTTTTCTCGCTTCCCTTGCGCGTGAGTCGGGGCGTTGCTCCTCTAAAACGGATGGTTTCCGACCTCTGACAACTATTCCAATATCCTGTCCCTTTCATCTTCATACGCCGCAACAACCGGTGCGAGCAGGTCCTGACAGAACTCTTCGGCGAGAATAGCGTTGATCTCTGCAGCGACCATCCCCCCTTTCTGATACGCGACCAAAGCCGTGTCGTGTGCCTCCAGCCGTTGACGGATGATGTGCGACTGTATCCGTGCCGCCGCCTTTTCGACGAGTGCCGGCTCCGCATGGATCGCTTGGCGGAGCAGCGTATTCCGCTTGGCAGTGAATTCCGTCGTCAAATCTTCAAGCACCTTTTCTTTCGCCTTTTCCGCCCGGAGCTGCCGTTGCTTGTGGAGTTCAGGGTCCTCATAGTTCTCACGGATCGCCGCAACGATATACCCCGCACGATTCTTCACACTCGCCGCATCCACTGACATCTCTATCTTCTCCGAGATGTAGCACAGAAAATCCG
>JAGFCB010000040.1 GCA_022394775.1 Candidatus Poribacteria bacterium | reverse complement strand
ATCCTTCCGATCATCAAAGACTGTAAAGTGTTTCGCATAAGTTTTCTATCCTGAAAAGAAATTGGACTTTCGCCCTTAAAATGGGTATAATATATACAGGTAAGACCCTTTGATTGATTTGCAACGCGTGTTGGGACGAGGTAACAAAAAAGGATGAGAATTCGGGTATTGGGCATACGCGGGCTTCCCGCCACTTATAGTGGGCTGGAAACAATCATGGGGGAACTTGCCCCGCGCTGGGTAGAAGCTGGACATGAGGTCATCGTTTACTGTCGGAAAGCGCTTTTCAAACAGAGACCGACGCAATGGAAAGGCATCAAGCTCGTTTACTTACCGAGTATAGAGCATAAGATGTTTAGTACACTCAGCCACAGTTTCTTCGCAACGTTACACGCCTCAGTTACCGCATCTGATGTCATCCTGACTTGGAATGCAGGGAACGGACCGTTTGGATGGTTCTTCCGAATCGCTGGTAAAACCGCTGTTATCAACGTTGATGGGATGGAATGGCTCCGCCCAAAATGGAAAGGCGTTGGTGCTGTTTACTTCAAATGGGCGGCAAAGATGGCGACAGCAGCGTTTCCAATCGTTATTACTGATGCATCGGAGATGAAGCGACTCTATCTTGAGGAATTGGGTGCAGAAACAACCTATATCGCTTATGGCGCGAACATCGAACCCTCAGAACACCCGGAAGTCCTGGAAACCTATGGGCTTGAATCCCGAAATTATTACCTCATCGCCAGTCGACTTGTCCCAGATAACAATGCGGACCTCATTTTAGAGGCGTTTGTTGCCTCTAACAGTCAGAAACAATTGGCGATCGCAGGTGGAGCTGATTATAAAGGAAACAAACGCGAAAACGAATTTTTGGCAAAGTTAAAAAACATTGCCAACGAAAACGTCAAATTTCTTGGGCATATTGACGATTCTGAACATATTAAAGAACTTCATCATCACTGTTTCGCTTACATTCATGGACATCAGTTTGGCGGTATTAACCCTTCTATCCTGAAAGCATTAGGGTTTTCCAACTGCATTCTGGCGTTGAATACACCTTTCAATGATGAAGTCTTGGAGAGCGGACGTTATGGGGTGCTCTTTGACAAAAACGTCGCATCGCTCACAGAGAAAATTCAGATGTTGGAACAGCATCCAGAGCAGGTTGAAGATTTCCGGCACCGCGCCCCAGAACAAATCCGAAACCGATTCAATTGGGATATTATAGCGCAGCAATATCTTGATGTCTTTGAGAAACTCCAACGGGATTCATGATGTTTATTCGGTATAAATACTCTGGAAGTTTCGCCGAGATAGCGCATATCTTTTTCAGCTCACACCTAATATTGGACCGCAAGCAGAGGAATTAACGATGCCATTCCTATCAAGAAGCATAGACCAGATAGGAAAAGATGCGGATAAAACGAACACGCATCACGATGAAAGTTTAACAGCAAATTTTGGCTCGCAAACTTCGCCAGAAATATTAAAAACAGGGATTCTCGTGGAACGACTCTCCTCCTTCTACGCGGCGCGCGGCAAACATTTGTTTGATGCCGTCGCTGCATTTTTCCTTATTATTATTTTTGCCCCTTTGATGGGACTGATTGCCCTACTGATTAAGTTCACCTCACGCGGTACTGTCTTTTTTTCTCACAAGCGAGTCGGGTTAAACAATGAACAGTTTGTCATCCACAAGTTTCGGAGTCTCCATGTTGATACGCCATCTTATTCGGAGAAACCTGGAGCAATAGATGATGAACGCATTACGCCGATCGGCAAGTGGCTCCGTAAAACGAGCTTAGATGAATTACCTCAGCTTTTCAATGTGCTAAAGGGTGAAATGAGCCTCGTAGGTCCGAGACCGGAAATGCCCTTCCTTGCTGAACATTATGAATCTTGGGAAAATGAACGACACCTCGTTCGGCCGGGGATGACAGGACTCTGGCAGCTGAGCCCCCGTAGACAGGGGACAATCCGAGATGGCATTCCTGTTGACCTGGAGTACATTGAAAACCTATCGTTCTGGAACGATTTCAAAATACTCCTCCGCACCTTCAAAGTTTTTTGGGATAACAACACCTACTAACGCATGAAGTTAACCTTTGGAGTCCTCAGTAGGACCCTGCGATCCGGTCTGCGACTCAAATGCCCGCAGTGTGGAAACGGGGCACTGTTTCAATCATATTTCAAGATGTTTACGCATTGCACAGAATGTGATTTGAAGTTTGAACGCGAGTCGGGCTATTTTATCGGAGCTATGTATCTCAACTATGGGGTGACAGTCCTCATAGCCTTTTCAAGTTATTTTCTCCTCGCAACCTTCGCGGCTATCCCTTTCTTTGTCAATTTAGGTATCTGGACGTTCTTTTCCGCGGTTTTCCCTGTTTTCTTCTATCGTTATTCAAAAAGTTTGTGGTTGAACTTTGATTACATCTTTTCAGCTTAAAACCACTTGATGGAAATTCTTAAAGTTCCTGATTCATCGAAGACCTGATTCTGACAACGGAAGAATCGGAGCGGAAACCTAATAGT
>JAGFCB010000311.1 GCA_022394775.1 Candidatus Poribacteria bacterium | reverse complement strand
TGCTGCCATTCATTGTCTTTGTTGTCGCCAGCGCGAATGTCAAAGATAGTAGCACCCCCGGGGCTCCGATTGAGCCAACGGTATTTACCACTACCGCGTGCTTCTGGGTGTACAAGCCAGGTACTGTCTTTCGCTCGCGCGTTGAAGATTGCCATATCAGCAACGGCTTCAACGTTAATCCATGCTACAATACTCATCCGTTCAGTAGGAATGTCATCAGGATTGATATTGGGACCGTCTAAGTCAAGAAAGCTTCCGAGTTCAAAGTGAGCTGCGTTGCCAAACTTCCCATTTTTAGACTGCGTGACCTTCCCATTGATCGCACCGTCGTAACCGCGCCCAGATTTTTCAAGAACGGTATCACCTTTGAAGTCTTCATAATCAAAATATAGTACTAAATCCGGGTCTAAGGGCTCAGTTGACGCGAATTCTATCGTATGTAGACAGAGCGCGCCTATCAGAAGTAAGCACACCAGATAAGGGACGAGTTTACAATCTGATATTATAGACCTTAACTTGCGTTTCATGCCAAAATCTCCTTCGGAAAAACTATTTATCCGTTATTTTACTAAAACGACTCCTTCTATTTTAAGTTTACCACGTTTCTATTGGTGTCTGCAATGAAAAACGAAAATTAATTTGATTTTAACTTCACTTTACGTTAAACTGATTTGGAATATGCATGGAAAAATTTAAGGTATCAAAAGGGAGCGAAGGTTGCAAAGTGTAGGAATTATTCCGGCTCGCTATGCCTCAAGCCGTTTTGAAGGCAAACCGTTGGCGGATCTCCTCGGTAAGCCGATGGTGCAACATGTTTATGAGAGCGCATGTCGTGCTGAGACGCTGGATGAGGTTATTGTCGCAACGGATGATCGTCGGATTTACGACGCTGTAACTGCATTCGGTGGAAACGTCCAGATGACCGGCGAATGTGAGACGGGGACCGAACGCGTCGCTGTTGTTGCAGAAGGACTGAAGTGTGATGTTGTCGCCAATATTCAGGGCGATGAACCTTTACTTAAACCTGCCCAGATAGACTTGATGCTCCGACCGCTCCTCGACAAACCAGAGGTGCAGGTTTCTACGTTAAAACAACGCGTTAGAACTACTGCAGATTACCGAGATATTAACGTTGTAAAAGTCGTTACAGATCTTCACGGTGACGCCTTATACTTTTCGCGTGCGTCTATGCCCGGCAAAATCCCTGAAACTGAACTACACAAATTTCCTGTATATCGGCATGTCGGGTTATACGCTTACCGCCGAGCGCAGCTTCTCACTTTCACGAGGTGGGACAGGACACCTTACGAATTGGCAGAGGGTTTAGAGCAATTACGCTTTTTGGAGAACGGTGTGCCTATTCATGTCGTTGAAACGGATACGCCACTGATTGGCGTTGATGTTCCTGCCGACTTGGAACGGGTAAAACAGATTTTGGAGGCTTTATTATAAAGATATTTGCATGACAAAATACATTTTCGTGACAGGCGGCGTTATCTCAGGCATTGGTAAAGGAATCACAACCGCGTCCTTAGGCAGATTACTGATCAATCGTGGGTTCAAAGTGATTGTCGTCAAAATAGATCCATATCTTAATGTGGATGCCGGGGTGATGAATCCGTTTCAGCACGGCGAGGTTTTCGTCACTCGCGACGGTGCTGAGACCGATCTTGACCTTGGGAATTATGAACGGTTTCTCGGCATTGACCTGAACAAGTATTCTAATTTTACGACAGGTTCTGTCTATAAGGAAGTGATTGAGAAGGAGCGGCGGGGCGACTATCTCGGCGAAACAGTGCAGTTGATTCCGCATATTACGGATGAGATTAAGGGGCGCATCTACCAGATCGGTGAGGATAATGAAGCTGAAATCGTCATTACGGAGATAGGTGGCACCATCGGAGATTTCGAGATGCCGCCGTTCGTTGAAGCCATCCGCCAAATGGCAGTTGAGGTCGGGCGTGAGGATGCGATGTTCCTGCATGTGTCGCTCATTTACACCTTACCCAAGGGAGAGAGCAAAAGTAAACCGACCCAGCATAGCATTCGCAAGCTCCAAGAACTCGGTGTCCAGCCGGATGTGTTGCTCTGTCGCACCAGTCAGGTGTTGGAAGAGGCTTTTCGTCGGAAAATAGCACTCCTCTGTGGTATCTCTGAAGAATGTATTTTTGAAGGTTTGGACACAAAATGCGTTGATGAAATCCCACTTAACTTTGAGAGACAAGGGATGGGGCATCTCGTTTCAAAGAAGCTTGGACTTGAAGCACGCGCACCTATGGATGCTGAATGGGCGGCGATGGTCGAAAAACTGAAAAACCCAAAGAAACATGCCCGAATTGCCATTGTCGGGAAATATACGACCGGCAATGATGCCTATATCAGTGTGCAGGAAGCCCTCAAACACGGTGGGATTGCTAATGAAGCCGCTGTTGAAATTGAATGGATAGAAGCGGAGTCGCTCACGGAACATCCGAATCTGGATTCTGTTTTTGAAAATATTGATGGCATACTTGTTCCAGGGGGATTCGGTTATCGTGGGATTGAAGGGATGTTGGTTGCCGTGCGATATGCCCGTGAAAATAGGATTCCGTATTTGGGATTATGTCTCGGTATGCAGTGCCTCGTAATTGAGTTTGCCCGGCACGTCGCGAACATGGAAAAGGCAAATAGCACAGAAGTTGACGAGAATACACCTTATCCGGTTATAGATTTAATGCACGAACAACGGTCAGTCGCTGACCTTGGTGCGACGATGCGGCTCGGACACTATCCATGTGTTCTTCAAGAAAACACCAAAAGTTATGCTGCTTACCAGCAGCCTATTATTCTGGAGCGACATCGTCATCGCTATGAATTAAATAATCTATATCGCTCCAAATTAGAATCGGCGGGACTCTGTTTTAGCGGGTTATCGCCAGATGAAAGTCTGGTCGAAATCGCTGAGGTAGCTGATCATCCATGGATGGTTGGTTCACAATTCCACCCTGAATTTCAATCCAAACCGCTTGCCCCGCACCCGCTTTTCCGTGAATTCGTTGCGGCGGTGTTTTCTTATCAGGGGCGAGATGAAGATCTGAAAGGAGATGAAAATTAATGGGTAACGCAGCAACTGTCCGCTCCGGTGCTTGGTACGGGGATGAGGAACTGACTTTGAATTTTCCTACGGGTTGGGAAGTCGAAGTATTGGGTCCTAAAGACGCACCTCCGCTTTCTGATGCAGCAATTGAAAAGGCGTTTGCTGAACCGATTGGTACACCGCGTCTTTCGGAACTCGCGAAGGGAAAAAAGAGTGCTGCTATCATTGTAGACGACTTGAGTCGTCCGACACCTGCATATAAGATTATTCCGTTGCTTCTGCGTGAGTTAGCATCGGCGGGTGTCCCGAAATCCGAAATCCGATTTGTTGTTGGGCCCGGTTCCCACCGCCCCTTGACCGATCAAGAGATCGCGACAAAGATTGGAACAGATGTAGCGGCTGAATATGAAGCGACGAACCATGATTTTCTGGGTGGTGATCTACGTGCCCTCGGTAGCCTTGATAACGGGATGCCTATTTATATTAACCGTATTGTTGCGGATGCGGATTTTAAAATCTGTGTCGGCGGTATTTATCCACACAGTTCTGTCGGTTTTACTGGGGGGGCAAAGTTGATTGTCCCCGGTGTCTCAGGATTCGCGACAATATTTTACTTTCATACCTACTCGTCAAGCCGCGGTCCAGCAATTATTGAGGGGGAAGAAGGCGATGAACCGGACCGACGCGCTTGTGCTGAGTTGGCAGCAGAAATTCTCGGACTTGATGCTATTGTAAACATGACCTTGAATACCCATCGTGAGATCTCTGGAGTGTTCGTAGGGGACTTTGTGAAAGCGCATCGGGCAGGCGCGCGTTTCGCTTTGGAGACTTATAGCACACCGATATCCGAAACGAGTGAAAAAGCGACTGATTTGATTGTGGCAAACTGCTATCCGCTCGATTCTGATGCAATCCAACTGGATAAGGCACTGGCAGCTTTTAGTTATTTTCAGAACGCCTATACATTGGCACTCTACCCTGCCAGCGATGGCAGCTGCTACCACGGTCTGTACGATAGACTGGATTATCCGCGTTATCTCCAGCAGCGCGCCGAACAGATTCCGGTCGAACCACCAGTGCCGCAAATTGGACCCCGCAACCAACTACACGTCTGGTCTGAGCACTTTGGCGCAGATGAATTCCACAAAGAGTACCCCGCTGCACGCCTCTTTCGCAACCTTGAACAAGTGATTCAGCTTTTTGCAGAGAAACTTCCAGAACACGCACGCGTCGCTGTCTTGCCAGCAGCCGGAATTCAGATATTAGCCTAACAACATCGGGATTAAAAATCTTTCTTTGAGATGGAGGACAATTATGGATAACACAGCGACAGTTCACTCCCGTGCTTGGTATGGTGATGAAGAACTGACTTTGAATTTTCCAACGGGTTGGGAAGTGGAGGTACTTGGTCCCAAAGACGCACCCGTGCTTTCGGATACACAAATTCAACAGGCATTTGCCGAGCCGATCGGTACATCCCGTATCTCGGAACTCGCGAAAGGGAAAACGAGTGCCGCGATCGTCGTTGATGACTTGAGTCGTCCAACCCCTGCAGCAACGGTTATCCCCTTTCTTCTACGTGAGTTAGCCTCGGCAGGTGTTCCAAAGTCGGAGATTCGGTTTGTTGTGGGTGGTGGTTCTCACCGCCCTCTCACCGATGAAGAGATGGCGAAGAAGATTGGTGCGGATGTTGCCGCTGCATACGAAGCGACGAGCCACGACTTTATGAGCGGCGATCTGAAGGCATTGGGAAATCTTAGTAACGGCATGCCTGTGTATCTCAACCGCGTTGTTGCGGAGGCAGATTTCAAGATTTGTCTTGGTGGTATCTATCCACACGGTGCTGTCGGTTTCGGTGGTGGTGCAAAATTGGTTGTGCCGGGCATCGCTGGTTTCGCCACAATGTTCTATTTTCACACTTTCTCACCCGGACGCGGACACGCGGTTATAGAAAGAACCGGGAGTGAGCCGGATCATCGCGATTTCTCTGAAGAAGTGGCAAGTGTCCTTGGGCTTGATGTCATTGTCAATACGGTACTCAACACGCGTCGTGAAATTTGTGGATTGTTTGTAGGCGATTATGTGCAGGCGCACCGTAAAGGCGCGCACTTCGCTTTAGACACTTACGGCACAGAGATACCAGAGGCGAATCGAAAAGAGACCGATCTTGTTGTGCTGAATTGTTATCCGCTTGACAGCGACCCGATCCAAACGGGTAAAGCGTTGTGGGCGACGCATTATTTTGAGAAAGCACATAGAATGGCACTCAACCCGGCGTCAGACGGTATTTGCTATCACGGACTGTTTGAGGAGATTGATTACGCGCGCTTCTCACAACAGAGAGCGGAGCGGACGCAATCTGAACTCCCGCCACCAGAACTCGGAACGCAAGATCAATTGCACGTCTGGTCAGAACATTTTTTAGTGGATGATTTTTACAAGAAACATCCGGGTGCCCTCCTCTTTAGAGATCTTGATCAGTTAATCGCGTTGTTCGCTGAGAGACTGCCGTCTCAAGCGAAAGTTGCTGTTCTGCCTTCCGCTGGGATTCAGGTGTTAGCACCGGAGAAATAGATGCAGATACCTAAAGAGAACTCTACGGGTAATGCTTTCCTACAAAACGCTAATACCTTTCTCGGTAAAATCGAAACCGGTGCGTTGTGTCTCATTGTCGCTATGCTGCTGGGACTCGCGATACTCAAAATTGTCATGCGTTATGTGTTCAGTGCGAGTCTGTTGTGGAGCGATATGATGCTTCAGCACTTGACGCTCTGGCTTTGCTTCTTCGGTGCTGCGCTTGCGACTTGTGAGAGACGGCATATCAGTATTGATGTGCTGAACCGAATTCTACCGGGGCGTATCACGCGTTGGACCAACCTCGTTATTGACTGTATCGCTTTAGTCGTTGTCGGGATTTTGGCGTATTATGGGTTTCTCTTTATTGAAGATGAGAAATCCAGCGAGGCGATATTAATTGGGAGTGTTCCGTTGTGGTGGGCGAAGACTATTATACCCTACGGTTTTGTTCTCATTGGCATCCATGTGGTGCTGCAGATTGGCATTCATTTAACAGATAGTGTGGATGCGCGAGATGCCGTCGAAGGAGAAGTTGACTAATGGGACTGATAATTGGTATCGGGTTGGTCGGTTTCGCGCTTCTCGGTGGTGCCCTTTTCGTTTTGCTCGGTGGTGCCTCAATTATTGGCTACGCCACGGCAGGTGAACCGATTGCGACAATCTTGATCGACTTCAATCGACTCACCCGAAATTCGACAATCCTAATTATCCCACTTTTCACCTTTGCAGGATACATCATCGCTGAGGGGAAGGCACCACAGCGGTTGGTGGCATTCGCGCGTGCGAGTGTGGGTTGGTTGCCCGGTGGTATCGCTGTAGTTGTCTTGGGTACTTGTGCGTTCTTTACGACTTTCACAGGTGCGTCTGGTGTGACGATTATCGCACTCGGTGGATTGGTCTATCCGATCTTACGACAGACCTATAACGAAAAGTTTTCACTCGGATTGATAACTGCTTCTGGGAGTATCGGACTGCTGTTTCCCCCGAGTGTGCCGCTCATTCTCTACGCAATCATCGCTCAAGTTCCTATTGATAGGATGTTCCTCGCGGGGATTATTCCGGGACTCCTGATTCTCGGTATTCTGAGTTTCTATTGTTCTGGTTGGAGTGTTATCAAAAAGACTGAGACAACACCGTTTGATTTGACGGTTTTCCAGAAAACGCTCTGGCAAGCGAAATGGGAACTCCTTCTGCCGTTTATTGTGTTGGGTGGTATTCTATCGGGTATCGTTACATTGGACGAGGCGGCTGCACTCACAGCTATCTATGCTTGTATTGTAGAAATCGGTATCCATCGATCTGTTTCGTTGAAAGTGTTGCCCCGTATCGTCAAAGAGAGCACGTTGCTTGTCGGTGCGATTCTCATTATCCTTGGTATCGCTTTAGGGTTGACGAACTACCTCATCACGCTTGATGTACCGACAACTGTCCTTGATTGGATACAATCAACAACAGAGAACCGTGTTATTACGCTCATCGGACTCAATGTGTTCCTCCTCATCGTTGGGTGTCTGATGGACATCTTTTCAGCAGTAATTATCGTCGTGCCGTTGCTATTGCCTATCGCGGAGCAATTTGGGATTGATAAGGCGCATCTCGGTATCATTGTTTTGACTAACCTCGAAATCGGGTATTTAACACCTCCTGTCGGAATGAATCTGTTCATCTCCAGTATGAAGTTTGATAGGCCTGTTGTGATGCTTTACCGCTCGGTGCTGCTATTTATTGCGTTGTTGTTGGTGGCACTCGTCTTGGTGACTTATGTGCCGGAGTTGAGCCTCTGGCTCCCGCGAGTCTTTGGGAAAACATCA
>JAGFCB010000179.1 GCA_022394775.1 Candidatus Poribacteria bacterium | reverse complement strand
TCCCCCTGATAAGGGGCGGGGAATGCCCATAAGGCATTCATACCGTTGATTCTTTAGGGGGTTTAAACCGCTTTTTGCGTCTAAATGTTCGATATGTGCTTCGGTTTGCGTAAGTCCTATTATTATCAAACTGACGTTAGTAAGCCCTTACGTCAGTATAAAGCACAATATGAATTATAGGAGGAACCCTATGTATAAAAGATTGTTTTTACTTTTTATTCCTGTGTTTATAGGCATTAACATCGTTTATGCGCAAGAAGCACATTGGATGCCGGATCCCGCACTCCGAAAGGCAGTCCGAGAATGGATGGGCATTCCAGCAGGTAGACCCTTGACACAGGCGGACCTTCAAGAACACCTCGTAGGTCTCCATGTGCCTGATAGAGAGATCGTCAATCTTACCGGCTTAGAGCATGCGACGGATTTGCGGTCACTTGGGCTGTCAAGAAACAAGATCAGCGATTTATCCGCTTTGTCCGGTCTCACTAAACTCGGTTTTTTGGCTTTAAACGACAACCAGATTTCGGATTTATCGCCCCTTGCGGGATTAGTCAACCTTGAAGTGCTGCGATTAGGGAGAAACCAAATTAGGGATGTTTCGCCCCTTGCGGGTTTGGTAAACCTTGAAGTGCTTTCAGTTAGCCACAACCAGATTTCGGATTTATCACCCCTTGCCGGATTAGTCAACCTTGAAAATCTCTGGACCCACGACAATTTGGATACGGAGTTTCCTACTACGCTTCCCCCATCGGATGCGCAAGAAGCACATTGGATGCCGGATCCCGCACTCCGAAAGGCAGTCCGAAGTGGACTTGGCGTTCCGCCAAATAGACCCTTGACACAGGCGGACCTTCAAGAACACCTAACAGTTCTCCAGGCAATAAATAAAGGAATTGTGGATCTTACCGGCTTAGAGCATGCGACGGATTTGCAGTCACTTAGTCTGCCAAGAAACAAGATCAGCGATCTATCTCCTTTGTCCGGTCTAACTGGACTTGTTTGGTTGAACTTAGGGACCAACCAGATTTCAGACCTACGTCCACTTGCAGCACTCACGCGTTTAGAACTCTTAGGACTTGCCGATAACCAGATTGAAGACCTGTCACCCCTTGAAGGGTTAGTCAACCTCAAAGATTTGAATCTAACTGGTAATCCTATTATGTCGTGGAGACCCTTTAAGAACTCGCAGATTTACTTTGACTACTTGCTGGATTTGTTGCGTTGTGAAGTACCGAGACTTCCAATCGAAGATCGAATTAGCAATAGAGAGTATCCGTCCATATTTGCATTTGGTAATATCATCAACCTTCCAAATGTAGATGACGGGGATTTGTTTGAATATCACGATCTGCATATCACAGGTGGTGCTCGTTATAGCATGCGATGGTATGACACAGAGGATGGCAGGCGCTTGATTATTGGCAACTCTAAAAATGCTCAGAATGTACGGAAAGAGATGCTTTCCAGAAACCCCAATATACTTTTACTTGGCGCGGTGGATCTTGGTCACGATCCGGGTGTATATCCTGAAGATTTCCCACTTTGGCTCAGGGATGAAAATGGAGAGGTCATCTATTCAAAAGAGTGGGATTCATATCTCATGGACATCACACTTCCTGCCGTACAGGACCGTGCCGTTCAAATAGCTGTTACCATCGAAGCCTGCGGTTACGACGGCATCTTTTTAGATGAGTGGAATGAAAAATCTATTTTGGATAGGGTTGAAGGGAGAACTCCCCCCGATAATGCTGGTATTTTTCGAGGTGTTGAAAATGAGTTCGAGGCGCGCGTGACGATGCTCCGCCGTATCCGTGAAGCTGTGAGTGATGACTTTCTGATACTCGTGAACTCAAATGCCGACAAAGTTCCACACTCAGCACCCTACGTGAATGGGATGTTCATGGAAACTCACAGTTATGGCTATAACCCTCAGCAATTAATACAAATTGAGAATACGCTCCTCTGGGGTGAACGAAACCTTCGGGAACCGCGAATCAACTCCTTGAGGGGGACAGGTTTAAATACGGAACCGCTTGACACGCCAAAGAACCAGCAGTGGATGAGATTGTTTACCACGCTCAGCCTTACGCATTCCGATGGCTATGTTGTGTTGACAACTGGAATCTCGTTCGGTGCCCCTCCCAGATCTCATACGCATACGCATGCGTATGAGATTTGGCCAGGGCATTCAGATGAACACGCACGCGGTGTAGACCATTCTCATAACCAGCAACACTATTGGTACCCGTTCTATGATGCGCCCTTGGGTCGCCCTGTCGGCGGTGATGAAACCAAAGGGCAGCACTACGTCAACCCCGCGGGTGAGATGATTGAAGGTTTATTCATCCGTGAGTTCACCAACGGCTGGGCGGTGTATAACCGCAGTGGGAAGGAACAGACGATCACTTTGCCAATGGAAACGACAGGGGTCGCCAGTGGTATTACTGCCACACAACACACCCTCCCCGATTTAGATGGTGAGATGTATCTGAAACAGGAAACTGGCACATCTGCAGATGTCAACAGCGATGGTGTTGTGAATATTCAGGATTTAGTGATAGTTGCGAATGCGCTTGGCAAAGCGGAACCGGATCTCAATGGCGATGGTGTTGTGAATATTCAAGATTTAGTTATTGTCGCCAATGCGTTTTGAAAAGGAGATTATACATTATACTATGATAATCAAAGAAATATATCGTAAATCATTGTGGTTTCAGTTGTTCCTCGCGTCCGTGGTAGGCATACTTGCCTATAACACTTTTACCTATGCAGAAGATGCTGAGGAATGGATGCCGGACGCTGCGTTGCGCGCTGCAGTTCGGGAGAAACTTGAACTGCCTGTAGATGTTGCTTTGACGAAAGAGAAAATGCAAAAGTTAATAGCTCTGGTCGCAAACGATAGGGGCATTGTTGATATAACGGGTTTAGAGTTTGCAACGAATCTCAGAAAAATCTTCATTGGAAAGAACCCAATAACAGACTTACGCCCACTTGCTAACTTGACACAACTGGCAGAATTCCATTTCTGGCACACACCCCCAAATCTGACTAATCTTAGCCTCCAACCACTGGCTAATTTAATAAACTTAGAAGTGCTTTCCCTGGAGGGACACGGGATCTCGGATATTAGTCCGCTGGCCGGACTCAAAAAACTTCGCCGTCTGCACCTCTCAAAGAACCAAATCAAGAATATCAGTCCACTGGCAGGGCTGATGGAATTATGGCAGTTGTGGATCGTAGAGAATTTAGTGACAGATTTGACACCACTTTCAGAACTGAATCTTAGAGAACTCAATATTTCTGCCAATCCGATAACAGACCTGGGACCACTTGCAACACATATCAACTTAGAGATGCTCTTTTTAGAGTATACCCAGGTTACGGATTTGAGCCCATTGGCAGGGTTAACGAACTTGCGGACGTTGCGGATCAGAGGGAATAACACAATAATAGATGTCAGTCCGTTGATAGGATTGAACCTCATAGACTTTACTTACGATGAGGTTTGTGAAATCATACCACCAGGACCGTCAGTTATAGAACGCATTCAGCGTAGAAATTACCCCTCCATTTTTCAAGCGAATACCCATGTCTCCGAAAGCCCAGAAGAATATGTGCTGAACTACCCTTCGCTTGATAACGATCCGGAGCTTTACCATAAACGCATCGCACAGAACGATCTTTATATTGGTGCGCATTTCTCTTTAGATTGGATTCCGCCTTACAAAGGACTCGCCACACGGTTCGGTGGAGACTTAGAACATGCGCGCGCATGGCGAAAAAAACAGCTTGCACTCAACCCGAATCTTGTGTTTCTTGCAACAGTCCGTGTCGGGGAGCCCTCCCGCATAACGGATTTTCCACCAGACTCTGATGTTTTGCTCAGACATCCTGATGGAGAATTAGTAGATGTGACCGGGGACTATCATTATAATATCCTACGTCCAGAGGTGCAGCAACTCTTGATAGATAAGATTGTTGGCATCGCAGCGTGTGGACTCTTTGATGGGATCTGGGTGGATGGTTTCTTTCTAAATGGCACCGTTGGTTGGAACGCTATTTACGAAGAGTTAAGCACCTTCGCAGGTAGAGAAATTACGGATGAAGACATTATCCAGATATATAGACATATATTCAGAAACGTGCGTGAAAGCGTCCATCCAAATTTCTTGATTCTTATGAACGCAAACGTGACGCGACCGGACAGATATGCCGAGTTTGTGAACGGTTCCCACATGGAAACAGAAGGACGCTTCTTCACAACTTACAAAGGTCTTCGTCAAGTGGAAGAGGTCCTGCTTTGGAACGAAGAAAATCTACGCGCCCCGCAAATTAACGGATTATACGTCGGAGGATTAGAAGATGAACCCAGCCACAGTCCTGAGAACCAACGCCGGATGCGTCTTGCCACGACATTGAGTCTCACACACTCCGACGGATATATTTGTTATATGATGCTGTGGTCTGAAGGCACCACCGGGCGTGCTACGGGTCCCCGCTTATACCCTTGGTACGATTTCTGGGATGCGGACCTCGGATATCCCATTGGAGAAAAAGCCCAACCCTGTGACAACTGTGAAGGACTTTTTATTCGAGAGTTCACCAACGGCTGGGCGGTCTATAACCGCAGTGGGAAGCCACAAAAAATACAACTCCCGATGCAAGCCACTAGTGCCGCAAGTGGTCTCACTAACACAACCCACATCGTCCCCGATTTAGATGGCGAGATGTATCTGAAACAGGAACCAGACACAAGTGTCGATGGCACTGTCAAAGTATTAGACCTTCCAATAGCAGCACCGCAAGAGTCGGCAGCAAAATGGATGCCGGATGCTGCGTTGCGATCCGCAGTTCGAGAGACACTCGGACTCCCTACTATTGTTCACTTGACGAAAGAACATCTGTTACCGCTTGACGAGCTCCGTGTGAATGACAACGGGATTTCTGATATAACGGGTTTAGAGTTTGCTACGAATCTTAAAGTTTTATACTTGAGTAAGAATCCAATAACGGACCTACGCCCACTTGCCAACTTGACCGCTCTTAAACGTTTGTATCTCTGGGATCTCTCTCCAAATACGCCAACACTTGACTTACGTCCGTTGGCAACTCTCGTCAACTTAGAAGAGATCTCTCTGGAGAATAGCAAGGTTTCGGATATTAGTCCGCTGGCGGCGTTGAAGCAACTTAGTGAGTTGCACCTCACAAACAATCAAATCGAGGATATCAGTCCACTGGCGGCGTTGACAGAACTGCGGATCTTGTGGATCCAAGGCAATCCGGTGACGGATTTCAGTCCACTCTCCGAATTGAATCTCACCGAATTTCGGTCGGATGTGGATGTCAACGGCGATGGTGTTATCAATATACTTGACCTTGTGACAGTAGCGAATGCGCTTGGCAAGGCAGAACCCGACCTCAATGGTGATGGTGTTGTGAATATTCAGGATTTAGTGATAGTTGCAAATGCTTTTGGAAATCCTTAGACGATGTTGCGTGAAGGAATAAGATATGAAGATACATGTTCGATATTTTTTGATAGTGCTTTGTTTATGTGTTGCGACAAGTGTTCATGCTGAAGAGTGGATGCCAGACCCTACGCTCCGCGAGACTGTCCGGGAAACACTTGACATCCCTGCAGATGTCCCCTTAACACCAGCACACCTTCAATCCTTAGGACGTCTTGATGTGCCAGACAAAGGGATTGTTGATCTTACAGGCTTAGAACATGCAATCCATTGTCATACCCTTATTCTGGAAGAGAATGCAATTAGCGATATATCACCTTTGTCCAGACTCACAACACTTGCTTTTTTGGATTTGTCACACAATCAGATTTCTGACATTCGACCCCTTGCAGGTCTCACGGGGTTAGGTGGATTAAAGCTTGCGAACAACCAAATTGTAGATATTTTACCGCTTGCGGAGTTAGTCAATCTCAATTTGTTGGATATAGCCAATAATCGAATTACGGATTTTTCACCACTCGCGGGGTTAAATCTCCAAAGCCTGAATACAAAGCGGAACATTAGTGTTGATCTTAGCATGATTAATACATCCACGATTACAAATCTTGAGAATGATTTGGTGTGTGATATTCAACGTCCTTCAGCGTATGAACGTGTGCAGAGTCGTGATTATCCGTCTCTTTTATCTTCTTGGGGGCACGTTTTAGAGGTACACGAAACTAAATTTGAAAATATCCCAATCCATGATCTTTATTTCTGTTGCCCGGACGATCTGTATCTTTATTGGGAACTTCGTAGCACTGCCAGCGGGACCAAACCCGTATTGATAGATCATATTTTTCAGGCGAAGCAGCGACGTGCCGAATTGTTATCACTCAACCCTAATTTAGTGATGTTAGTGCCTGTTACCTATTACACGGGGGACATGCCGGATTTCAAAGAGGTGGGGTTGGATTATATTTCCAGTGATGATATTTTTCTCCGAGATGAACAGGGTAATGTTGTTGACGCATCCGCGGAAGGCGGAGCACGATTAGATTTCACGCTACCTCAGACGCAGCAATGGGTCAAGGATCAGGTGTTAGCACTTTCGCAATGCGGATTATTTGACGGGATAATCCTCGACCATTGGGACCTTAAGCCAAAACTTGAAGGGTATAGAACTCTTGAGGAAGAATATGCAGCGAGAGATGCTATTCTGCAGAGTATCCGTGAGATAGATGATGACCTCTTAATTCTCGTAAACGCGGGTACGGGTACGCATTCAAAGATTTCGAGATGGGCATCCTATATCAATGGTATTTGGCTGGAGACGGGACCTGGTGCTAATTCTATATACGACGATCATGAAATTGCCAAAATCCAAGAAGCACTCCTCTGGGCAGAAACAGAAGCACCTTTCCGAGAACCTATCATCAATGCTATATCCGGGGGAGGTGATCCGGGGATCCCTCCAGATTCATCTGAGACATGGAAGGTCGTGCGTTCCTTGACAACACTCGCCTTGACACATTCCGATGCTTATCTGCTATTCAAAAACGGCGGAATATTCAGTAACCGACTTTGGGGAGTGGATATCACATATAAGGGCGTACATTCTGTCTGGCTGGAATTCTGGGATGATTCCCTCGGTTATCCGATGAGTGGTAATGAAACGAAGGGGCAACTCTACGAGAACCGCGAGGGCTTATTCATCCGTGAGTTCACCAACGGATGGGCGGTCTATAATCGCTCTGGCACGAAACAGCAAATTGAACTACCAGAGAAGGTATCAGGCGTTGCGAGTGGTGTAGCGGAGAAACGCTCGCACACACTCTCTGACTTAGACGGCGAAATTTATCTAAAAGTTTCTGTCAGTGTTCCCGCAGACATTAACGCTGACGGCACAGTGAACATCCTGGATCTCGTGCTTGTTGCTAATGCTTTTGGGGATCAGGAACCCGATCTCAACGGTGATGGCACAGTGAACATCCTGGATCTCGTGCTTGTTGCTAATGCCTTTGGAAATCCTTAGTATGAAAAGGGATAAGATATGAAGATAAACATGAGATATTTTCTGATAGTTCTTTGTTTATGTGTTGCGACGAGTGTTTATACTGAAGAAATATGTATTATTGACAGACCTCCGATCGTTGAGCGGATTGAAAATAGGACATATCCTTCTACTTTTGTGTCAATGGAACATGTTCTTTTAAACTATCCAAGACCGGATAGTATATGGGAATGGTCATACTATAAAGAGATGCTAACACACCACGATCTGTTTGTAGGAGGGGTGTTCAGAGGACTACAGTGGCGTTTTGGCCCTGAAGGGAGTAAAGTGGTAGCTGTTGGCGAAGTTCAGCACGCACAGTATCTAAGAAACCAATTACAGGAACTAAACCCAAATTTCCTATTTCTTGCGACGTTGTTCCATTATGGTGCAGCACCAGACGTGTATCCAGAGGATTGGCCGTATTGGCTCAGAGATAAATCGGGAAATCGGATTCAAGACGAAGGTTACGGTGAACTTCTCATTGACTACACCCATCCGGGGGCACAAGACCATTTCGTCCAACGCGCAATTGCGATTGCCCAGTGTGGCCTCTTCGATGGTATTTTCCTGGATTGGTGGAATGAAGAAGAACCGCAGGGTCCTCCTGAAACAATGGGAGATTTATATCATAGTAATCAGGCAGATGCCATGATTTCACTTCTCAGACGTATTCGTGAAGCGGTTGGAGATAATTTTATCATTATTGCTAATACAACGACTTACAAATCACCGCGTTCAGCACCTTATCTCAATGGGGCATACATGGAAACGTTTAGGGGTTCAAACGGGTATTCTCTCAAATATTTGATTGAAATTGAGAATGCCTTATCGTGGAATGAAGAAAACCTTATACATCCGACAGTTAATGGACTGGATGTACAAGCAATACCGAACGAACCTCTAAACTCACTGAGAAACCAACAACAGGCACGACTTTTTACAACCCTCAGTCTCACGCATTCCAATGGCTACGTTTTATATAAATATGTGGACGGTGATGGCTACTGGTATCCGTTCTGGGATGCGGATCTGGGTCGTCCAGTTGGCGAAAAAGCACAACTCTATGAAGATCAAGAGGGGCTATTCATCCGAGAGTTCACCAACGGCTGGGCGGTGTATAACCGCAGTGGCGAAGCACAAGAAATTAGCCTCCCGTTGCAAACGACAGGTGTCGCCAGTGGTATCACAAGCAGAACTCACACGGTCCCTGATTTGGATGGTGAAATCTATCTAAAACAGGAAACCGGCATATCTGTGGATGTTAACGGCGATGGCGTTGTGAATATCCAAGATTTAGTGATAGTAGCGAATGCGCTTGGTAAAGCGGAACCCGATCTCAATAGTGATGGCGTTGTGAATATCCAAGACTTGGTGATTGTAGCAAATGCTTTTTGAGCAAGCGGACCTCAACTTCATTTCCTCGTTTCCACGCAGAGATGGTTTTCAACCGCATCGGATCCTAAAAACGCCGGACCAATTCCAGACTCCAAAATCGTGGTTCATTGACATAGCCCGTCAGATTGTTGAAATCAATCCCACCGGTCGGAGACGTATCGTTGAGGATATTGCGTCCTACAATTGCTACTTCTACATCAGCACGTGTCAATAGGCACGCGAGCCGAACACCGCCGACCAAGAGCCAATCGTCGGCGAATTCCACGGAATCGTAAAGGAAGAACCGAACTCGGCTGCGATACGCCCAATCCGTGGAAACGACAAGGCGGATGTCCGATGGCAGCGAGAGCACGTAGCTCAGTGCCACATCTGAAATCCATCCCGGAGCCTGCGGCAGACTGTTCCCATCAATGGAATAAATGCCATCACCAACAGGCGGATCCAGCATTGTACACGGCGCGCCACACCCCTGTATCGCCAAATTCGGATCGTCAATCCGTGTCTGATTGTAACTGAGTCCTGCCGAAACCTCAAGTGCAGTGATTGGCATAACAATCAACTCCGCTTCGACACCGCGTCCAATCGTGCTATCAGCGTTTACCAACCGGTTGAAATTGGTTTCGCCACCCACCGCAGTGAGCTGCTGATCCTGCATAAAATAGTGGAACCCCGCCATATTCAGGTGCAACCGCTGGTCCCACAAGCGTAATTTCGTGCCGCCCTCAAAAGAGAGAATCGTCTCGGTATCCGCGACTGTGACAGCATCGCCAAACAACAAGCGTCCCTGAATGCTCGGTGCCCGAAATCCTCGCGATGCGCGCAGATACGTCTGCACACTCGGTGCCACTTGATAGCGGAGGCTCATATCTCCGCTCCACACTGTGTCTTCAGGGTTCTTGTGGATAGGACCGAGTGGACCTGCCCCGGTAACAGCAGGTGCTTGAGCCCGCCATGCTGTATAATCCTTTGCATCACTGGACAATCGTAGACCTGCACCGAGTTCGAGGTCCTCAAGCATTTGGAAGGTTAAGGCAGCAAATGCTGCCCCCGCGGTCGCTTTCTGCTCTTGTCGTGCTACACCATCCAAGGTGCCGCCAGATAATGTATCGTAGTTGAAATCCTCCATTTCCACAAATTCATGGAAATAGTACACCCCGAACTGATAGGTAAGACGGCGCGCTGCTGGACTCATCAAGCGGACTTCTTGGCTAAATTGCCGTAGGCTCGGAATACCGGACGCGGTTTCAGAAGGAAAGGGAATCTCGCCGGGACCACTCACAGGAAGAAACGCAGCCCCGTATCCGCCGTCAATGTCTCCGCGCGAGAAATTCGTTAGTCGTTCAAACCCCGTCAGCGAAACGAGTTGGAAGTCGCCAATATCGTAGCGGATTTCAGCCGACAGCCCCTGCGTGCGCAATGTTTGTTCATTGCGTCCATCGTGCGCGATGCGGTCGCGGGCAAAATCTTGCACCAAACCGCTTTCACCCTTTGATAAGATATTGGCGCGGAACAGGCGTGCGGTGCCGTCAAGATCGCGCGCATGGAACTTGAGTCGTGCTTCCAATTCCGGTATAGGTGTCCACAACAATTGGACGCGCCCCGCCAAGTCCTGATGTCCACCTAAGACATCATCTTCGCCTGTATGTTCATTATCTATCCAGTCGTCTCGCCACTGCGCGAGCAGTGAAAGCCGCGCCGACAGTACAGATGGAACAATCGGTCCCGACACCGCCCCCTCAAAATTACTGCTGTTGAATCGCCCGTAATTCAACCGTCCGTACCCTTCCAAGGTCTGCGTTGGGCGCGCCGATTCAAACTTCACAATACCTGCGGGGGTATTGCGTCCGAACAGCGTGCCTTGTGGTCCCCGCAACACCTCAACCCGATCCAAGTCAAAGGCGGGAAATCCTTTTAGCAAGGCGTTTTCCAGTACAACACCGTCGTAGAGCAGCGAAACCGGCTGCGAAGCGTTGAGATCGAAGTCTGTATTGCCGAGTCCGCGGATATAAAAGCGTGGAAAGATACGTCCAAATGACGATTCTATCTGTAAACTCGGTGTACGGTTCGACAAAAAGCGGACATCCATACCCGACGAGCGTATAGCGTCGAATCTTTCACCCCGAAGCGTCGAGACGGAGAGCGGTACTTCAAAGGACCTTTGCTCACGTTTACGCGCAGTAACCACGATTTCTTCCATTCTAACAACTTCTTCGGTCTCCTCGTCGGCAACAACCGTTAAAGATATAGACAACATCATCAAAAAAGCCAAAGCATAAGTCTGTTTACTAAAATTCATGTTTTCCTCAGAAATAGTGTGTAAAAAATTAGGATAAAATAGTGCCGCGGTAGTAGAAACGCCACATCTTATGTATAATGGACAAACGATATTCTAACAGACCGAACGAAAAAGTCAATCAATGTCTGATGCGTTCAGAAGTACTCAGTTATCGGTTGTCAGTTGTCAGAAAAGTGAGTACACCATTGGCAACAAAAAAATTGCTTGACATTCGATGCAAATTTGTGCCAAAATCTCAAAATGAATCCTCTTGGAGGTGAGTGGAAATGAGACGCAAATGGGACAAATCGACGGTTTTCTGGTCTGTTATCATTGCGATAATACTAATGTCCATCACGCAAGGGTTTACCGCAGTTGATCCTGAAACCGCGGTGGGGGTTTGGCTCTTTAATGAAGAAAAAGGGGATAGCGCCAAAGATTTAACGAAAAACGCACTTGATGCGAAGTTCTTGGACCCCGTGAAATGGACTGATGGTAAATTTGATGGCGGATTGGAATTCAAAAGCGGTGGTTTGGTTGAAGCAGGAATCTCGCCGCTTCTGAACGTCGGAAAATCAAATTTTTCTATGACCGCATGGTTCAAATATTCAAAAACGCCCGATGGATGGCATGCAAGCCTCATCTCAAAGGCTGATCTCGCTATGCCGAGACACGGCTATATCTTGTGCGTTCGCGGAAACCTTGACCCGAACAACAAAGGGAAACCGCTGTTCTGGTTCGGATTGGCGCAGGGTGCAGGCGTTCACCTTTTTGGGACATCACCCATCAATGATGGAAAATGGCACCATCTCGCTGCAACTGCTGACCGAAAAGGCGCGATGAAATTGTACCGAGACGGCAAACTGGAGGCTGAAAAAGATATTTCCGCGCACCAAAAAGAGAATGAAGATAACCATAAACCTTTCACGATTGGTGGTGAAGTCGGTGTCGCAGTCCGGACCCTTGTGGATGGAGCAATGGACGAAGTCGCACTCTTCAACATTGTACTCACAGAAGATCAGATAACGGAAATCGCCGAGAAAGGTCTTGCACGTGCATTGGGGGCGGAAGCTGTTTCACCAAATGATAAACTGGCTACCGCTTGGGGAAAAATAAAAATAAGATAATCTCTTTTTCGCGGTCCTTCTGGATTTTGAAAAAATAGTAATCCATAACTAACCATATATTGTTGCCGGTGGGTTTGAATGCCGCTCGGTAATAAATCAAGATTGAGAAATAGGTGACACATGGACTGGCAATTGGAAACGACTGTCTCTGACGAACAAGTCGAATTTTACAAAGAAAACGGGTACCTCACGTATGGACGCATCTTCACGAAACCGGAGTTAGACGAACTTCGGGATTATGTGGACGATATGATCGAGAATTTACCGGAAGGTAGACGTCCAGAGCAGATGGATGTCCCGCATTTTGAGCATCCGTACCTATTCAAATACCTGACACACCCACGCGTGTTGAAGGTGATAGAGCGATTTATCGGACCGGATATTGTTCTCTGGTCGAGCCATTTTATTAGCAAACGAGAGAACGACGGCATGGAGGTGCCGTGGCACCAAGACGGGGTCTACTGGGGTGAGACGCTTGATCCGATGCATGTTATCACGATGTGGTTGGCAGTAGATGAATCGAAGGTCGAAAACGGATGTATGCGCGTCATCTCTGGCAGCCACACGTTACGCGATCGTCGCTATGAATCTGTTGATCGGAAAAATATGCTTTTCGGGAGCGAAGTGGTGGCAGATGACCTTGACACATCCAAGGCGGTCAACTTGGAATTAGAGGTCGGCGAATGCCATTTCCACGACGCGTGGACAATCCACAATTCGAGTCCGAACGTCTCACAGAAACGGCGATGCGGCTACACAATGCGCTACATGCCAGCGGATGTCCGGTACCCCGGTGCAGAGTGGCGACGCGCACACTACATCTATCTCTTGCAGGGCAAAGATAGAACAGACGGCTTTAATACCTACACACCTGTGCCAGAATTTTAGCACCTTTAGGACTTACACAAATTCAAGATAAGATGAAGTGCCTCACAGTAAGAGTATTTGGCTGTATTTAACCCCCTAAATCCCCCTTATCAGGCGGACTTTAAGAGGAAATACGTAAGTGCCAAAGAATATTAGCCAACACGCGTAGCCCGTAGTGAAATGGAGGCGACTCTACGGAAAGCACGCAATTGCTAAACTCGCCTCATCGAACCGCAAGGAATAATTAAAAAATGCGTCCCTATTTTGATGTACATTGCCATATTGGTATGACGGTATCGCGCGCCCCAACGATAGGACAGAGCGTTGGACGATGTCTTGCTCGGATGGCTTCAGCAAACGTTATCGGTGCGATTCCGTGTCCAACAGGCGGCGGACCGCAGGCACGCGGCGTATTGGATACGCGTGCCCAACACGAGACAGTCGCTAACGCCTGCAAGCTGTACCCAGAACGTTTTCCGATCGGACTCGGCAATGTGGAAGTCCGGCACGAACAGGCAGGTGTGGATGAACTTGACAGAGCGATGCAGGCAGACGGTTTAGTCGGATTTATGTGCCATCCAGGGTTGTCTGGTCATTCGCTCGGTGGTGAACTTTACGCATTCCTTGAGGTAGTAGCGATGCATGACGGGTTGTGTCTACTGCATCAGGCAGGCTCCACGCAAAACATCGCTGCTTATGCGAGGCGGTTCCCATCGGTAACGTTTATTATTGGACATGTTTCGATGAGCAAAGCCGGACATCTTGATGCTATTGAGCAGTGCGCGAAGCAGGAGAATATCTGGTTCGATGTAGCACAGAAGCCAGAAGGGGCGGACGAAAGTTGGGACTTGGTGCACCTCGTCAATCACCTCGGCAACGATAGGATTATGTTCGGTAGCGATCTACCTTACTACGATTTCCGGTTAGTCCAAGCACAGATTGAGGCGGCGCGCCTTGACGATGAAACAAAAGAAAGAATCGCCTATCAGAATGCGGTGCGACTTGTCCAACAATTCCGTGAAGATTGGCTGCCAACACTGACCGCAATAACACCACCGCAAGCTTACTCAGAAGGTGAAATGTGGGATGCGAATGGCGCGAGATTACGCTAACAGTTACTTAACAATTTCAACTGCCCGAATCCGATGGCGGAGCACGAAGATACAGAAGGCTATCAGTGCCA
The DNA here is from genome assembly GCA_022394775.1 of Candidatus Poribacteria bacterium. Taxonomy (GTDB): domain Bacteria; phylum Poribacteria; class WGA-4E; order WGA-4E; family WGA-3G; genus WGA-3G. The sequence continues at coordinate 4,231 of JAGFCB010000179.1, read as the reverse complement.
GTAAGGTGAGGAGTGTCCAGATCCAATGCACAGCATGGTCGTATGAACTGGCGAATAGGGCTGAACCGATAATATCGTAGTTTGCCCAAAGTGAGACAACAGCCGTCTTACTGGTGCGGGTAATCGTTTTAAGCAGCTGTTGGATGACAGGCGAACCAAACCACACAGCACAGAAACCGATTGTGGCATAGCGAGGGTTTGAGGTGAGTGAGGAAAAGAGTAGTATCAATAGACCGGCAGAGAGGACAATTAGTGCCGAGTAGGCGATGATCGCAAAAGGCAGCCAATAGTTCTCTTTAAGAAAGGATATATCGGCTAACAGGGCCTGCTCAAGAAATAGTAAAAGTCCAGGAACCACCGTGAGGCAGCCAAGTAGGATTCCAATGACCGCAAATTTCCCGATGAGATAATCTATCCATGAAATCGGTTTAGATAGGTACAGGGAAAGCGCGTTGTTCTTCAGGTCTGTAGCGATTAACCCGGAACCCCCAAAAATGGCGATCAAGGCAATTAACATCGCTGATGGCGGCACAAGTCGGAATAGGAATTTCTGAAAAAAATCAGCATTCACTTCAAACGGAAGCGTCGCATCTGGGACTTGGTTAATGATATAGATGAGTATCGCGTGAACGAAGATGTAGATTATAGGTGGAATCGCAACGATTAATCGGACAATCTTGCGTTGCGCAAGCAGTTTAAGTTCAGCCTTGGCAATGATCCACCACCTTGTGTAATTACGTGGTTTCAGTGTGCCTTCCCAGTGTCGGTAATCTTGTGTGTGAATAGGCATATTTTTCAGTGGGTTTCAGTAAATTGGTTTAGAATTTATAGATTTCAGTTTTTTCTAAAGTGTCCGAGAAAGGACCCTGTTTTTCAGTCTTAACTTCAACTATAATGATTCCGAACGGCGAATCGCGTTCTGGGTCTTCCTCAATAAAAGCGCGCGGAATCTCCGCAGTCATGAGTCGATCCAGCCTATTGAGTTCCTGTGACCAGCGCAGGTCAATCAACCTTCCCTCATAAACTTTCTTATGTTTTTCGCCATTACGCATGGAGTAGACTTTGGCGTTGGTGGTAAAATCAGCTTCAGAGATGGTACTCACGCCGACGCTTGGGCTGAGAATGCTCTGGTTCCAGATTAACGGCGTGCCATTTCTGTCCACCAGGTAGATTCTCAAATCAATCCTGTCAACACGCGGATCCGCGTGGATTGCGATGCCTTCAAAATTCTGAATCTCCCCACTTCCACATGAAAGCATCACAAGTGCACAGATGCTCACAAGTAAAACTTGCTGACTTTTTAATATAGGCTTGCGGGATAAATTAAAGCGAAACACGTCAATTCTCCTCTTGTTTGTTTTAGGTGCAGCTTATGGCTTGCCATGCCAAGAAGTCCACCTAACTTATTATATCCTTTTTCAGTGATGAATGTCAATCTGAAATCTTGTCTTGCATCCCTTTTGAAAGGTGCTATAATGATACCCATGAAACCCACTAAAGTTTTAATCGGCTCAGAAAACAACGTCAAAATTGAGAGTGCCCGACAAAGTTTTTCAAAATTTTTCAAACCCGTTGACGTTAAAGGATTACGCGTTGATTCCGGTGTTCCCGCTCAACCTTTGAATGATGATATATTCGTAGGTGCCAAGAACCGTGCTGAACACGTAAAGCGCATCAACGATGAACAACAACTCAACGCTGACTTCTTTGTCGGTATTGAAGGTGGAATTCTTCAACTGCACAACAGATGGTTTCAATGCTCTGTTGTCTGTATGTTAGATCAGCAGCACCGAGAAAGTTTCGGCACGACCGGATTGTATGAATTGCCGAATTGGATCATTGAAAAACTTTTGGCGGGAAGCGAATTAAGACACATCATTGATGAACTCGTTCAGAGTTCTAATACAAAGGAGAAACAGAGCACTATCGGTTTTTTGACAAATGGGGAAGTGGATAGGTTACAAAATAACACGCAAGCGATAACCTTTGCCTTAGTTCCTTTTCTTCAGGATAACCTCTATTTTCAACCAAAATAGATTGAATTTTGCTATATCGTACTTCGGAGGAGCCACATGAAAGCTGCAGTGTTGTATGAGACTGACACACACTTAAAAATCGAAGAATTTGACCTACCGCGCCCGAGTGCGAATCAGGTGCGGGTGCGCTTGATCGCCAGTGGGGTCTGCCACTCCGATTGGCATGTCGTTAAAGGAGACTGGCCCTTCGTCAGGCTGCCTGTTATCCTTGGACACGAAGGTGCTGGAATTGTGGAAGAGATTGGCAGCGATGTAACCCAAATCCAAGTCGGTGATCACGTTATCCTCTCATGGAAACGGAACTGCGGATTTTGTGAAATGTGCCAAAAGGGGTATCCAAACCTATGTGCACTTCCGACTGATGCTTCAGGTAGACCTACCACGAAAACAAGCGGACGTGAAATTGACCAGATGGCGGGATTGGGGACCTTTGGCACCGAGACGATTGTGCCACAAGACGCTGTTGTTCCCATTGATAAAGACATGCCGTTAGCACAAGCAGCTCTCATAGGATGTGGTGTAATGACAGGTGTTGGGGCTGCTATCAATACGGCGCAAGTTTCACCCGGCAGTTCAGTGGCAGTATTTGGATGCGGTGGCGTTGGACTAAACTGTATTCAAGGTGCTGCCCTCTCCGGTGGCGAACCCATTATCGCCGTTGATGTACTGGATAATAAATTGGAACTCGGCAGACAGTTCGGTGCTACACATACCGTCAACGCCTCCGAAGAGGATCCGGTGGAACAGATTAAAGGGATTACCAAGGGACAGGGTGTCCACTACGCATTTGAAGCGATTGGTTTGATCGGTGAAACGTTTCGGCAAGCGATCCTCTGTACGCGGAGTAGGGGTGTAACAGTCTTTGTGGGCCATGCACCGGAGAACACGCCTGTCGAATTTGATGCAAGGATGTTGATGCCAGAGAAGATGGTTATCGGTTCAATGTACGGGACTGCGCGCCCGCATGTGGATTTTCCGCGGCTGGTTTCGCTTTATAAATCTGGGCAACTTAAACTTGACGAACTCGTCACACGCACCTATCCGTTAGCAGGGATTAACGATGCATTTGAGGCATTGGCGAAAGGCGAAGTCGCACGGAGTGTGCTTGATTTGACTTAATAAATGCGTACCGGGTAAATTACACTGACTCCATCACGAAACGAACCTCGTATCCATCAAGCATAAGAAAAATATCGAACTCTAATTCAGCACCTAAAGACTGTTTCACTGTCTCGACAGCCTCACGAACGAGCGGTGCAACTTTCGACGCGAGTTCCAACGGCGATAAATCTGTGATAAAATCTAATTCCACTTCCAATCTGCGTTTCATTGCTCTTGTTAACCTCGCTATTATGATTGTCTATTGTCTTTTCAGGTTTACACTTTTAGACCTACATCTTTGATAAAAGTTCCCGTTTGTTAAATCTTAAGGCAGTAGTTATTCAAGGATACGTTCCATACGTTCGCGGACCCACGCTTTGTGTTCAGGGTGTGTGTGAATATAGAAGGTCCCTGTCTGAATCGCGTTATAGACGTGTTCTGCGACCTCTGCAGGTGCCATCCCTGCCTCCATCTCAGTGCGCGGGTTTCGTGAACCGCCGATAGTTTCCTGACGCGGTGGTGTTTTCACTTCTGGATTTTGTAATGTATCCGGACGGTTCCGGGCAGAATCCAAAATCCCCGTACGAACCCATCCCGGACAAAGCACATGCACCTGAATATTTGCTTCTTTTTCTGCGAGCTCATCGGCGAGCGTCTCCGAAAGCACGACGACCCCGTGTTTGCTCACTTTATAGATGCCTTCGTCACTGCCACCAACCAAACCCAAGATAGAAGCTGTATTCACAATATGACATGCGTCCCCTTGTGCAAGCATACGTGGCACAAATGATCGGACACCGTGGATCACGCCCCACAGGTTAACACCCAACACCCATTCCCAGTCGGCGAGGGTATGTTCCCAGATAGGACGACTGCAGACTACACCAGCATTGTTGCAGAGGATATGTACCGCGCCAAAGGCGTCGAGCGTCCGCACAGCGAGATTTTCTACCTCGGCGGGGTTGGAGACATCCGTTCTCACAGAGATCACCGTCGCGCCTTTCGCACTTAAGTCCGCCTCAAGTTCAGCCAACGGGTCTTCTTCAACATCGGCGAGGACGACTTTCATATCTTCCGCGGCGAACCGTTCCGCC
>JAGFCB010000062.1 GCA_022394775.1 Candidatus Poribacteria bacterium | reverse complement strand
AATGACGTGCGTATGTATGGCGATGCGTTCGGACACCGCGCCACTCGCGGATACCGAAGTGGAAACCTTCGCTGCCGTGTAACGGTACGCCAAGGAAGACGGATTGCGGTTCGTCAATTACCTTACCGAGCATCGCCCCTGAGAGGTCAATACCTTCCACGCCTTCTGGAATTGGCAAGTCGCACAGGGAGAGCATTGACGGCATAAAGTCGACGAGGCTTAGCAGCGTGTTGCGAGTAACGCCTGCCGGTATGTTTCGGGGCCAGCGAACCATAAACGGGATCCGGGCTGATTCTTCCCACGGACGTTCTTTTCTGACATGCCCATGGCTACCCAGCATATCCCCGTGGTCGGATGTATAGACGAGGATGGTATCATCGGCAATGCCCATTTCGTCGAGTGCCTGCATTAAGCGTCCGAGGTTTTCGTCTAAAGCTGTGATATGTGCGTAGTAACCAGAGAGGTCTTCACGTGTTGCGGGTGTGTCTACTGCATTCGGACGTAACTGGATTTTTTCAGGCGGATACATCTCCTTGTAGCGTTCAGGGACATGTTCGTAAGGGTTGTGCGGCGGTCCCCAACTCATATAGAGGCAGAAAGGTTCATCAACGTGATCGCGGCAGTATTGGATCGCCTGATCGGTTTGAAACTCCGGTTCATAGCCGTCAATCTGGAATTGGTTCCCGTCAGAGTCGTGGTAGGGTGCATTGAAATAGTTATGATGACAATTCCATCCGACCCAATGATCGAAGCCGAAGCGCATCTCAGGCGTAATAAACTTATCTCTCGGCATACCACCGAGGTGCCATTTACCGATGTAGCCGGTTGCGTATCCAGCATCCTTAAAGACCTGCGCAACACCTGTTTCAGACAGTGGAAGCGGCAGATCGTTCGAGACTGCTTTATGGTTCAAAGGATATTTGCCTGTCATGAGGCATCCACGCGCGGGCACACAGATCGGGACGTTGGTGAAGGTGTTCGGAAAGAACATGCCTTCCTGTGCGAGTTGATCCATAGCAGGCGTTTGCACTTGCGGGTTGCCTGCACAGCCGACATCGCATTGGCGGTGTTGGTCACCGAAAACAAAAATTAGATTAGGTTTACGTTCCATATTTTTAAATATTGGGTTTCTGCTCCGATTTTTCCGTTGTCAAAATCGGGTTTGTGTTAAGTGGATACTGATTTGTAACAGTAGCAGCAAATGGACAAGAATAACCCATGATTGGACTTACGTCGCCCTACAACGTTATTGGGTCCAATGTTCGTTACTGCATCCACGTGTAAATTTGGCGAAGGGCCCCTTCACTTCCAGTCCACAACGCCCTTTTCAAGGGTGAAACGATCTTTGTATAACTGGCGAAACCTGTCTGGGTCGCTCGGTACTGCTCTTTGTGCGCGATTAACCCTGCGTTCTCTGGCGGTGATGCGCCAAAATCAATCCACTCGTATGCTTCGTGACACGCTTGTGTGATGATATAGTGGAAAATCGCGTTGTTGGGACGGTATTTCAGGAATGCTGGCACAGATGCTTCACACCACAACGTCACCGTCCGATTGAAACATAGGTAAAGTAATCCAGCAATAATTGTGTCGCGATACGTCGCTACGGCAAGCTTGGCTACTTTCCGCTGGAGGAGCGTCTGCATGAGTGCGCGCGGTTTCGGGGTGCCACCTAAACGTTTGACCGTCATGAGATACATATCGTAGAATGTGGATAACGCCTCCTCGCTGGTTGTGTCCGTAACCGCTACCCCCGATTTTTCTGCCTTCCGAACGGCACCGCGCACGCGTTTATTGTAAGCGTGCCATAGGGCATCAACACCTTCATTTATTTTCAATAGATGTGTGAAGTGATCCGTCCGTTCATACCCAGTTTTGGTGAAAAAATCGCCGTAGGCTGTGGTATGTTCTGGTGTCAGCGTCCAACGGATTTCACACCACCCTTTTTCTTCTGCGGTTGTTTCAATAGATGCTACTAAGCCTTCGAGGTTTATGTCCAAAGTATTCATAAGGTGGATACCGCCGAAGAGATTCCACGGCATTGAGTGCCACAAACGGATCCCTGGTATCGGTTGAAAGACGAAGGCAGGCAATCCGCCTATCACTGCATCTTGTTGTTTAATGAACAAGTAGGCTGGCGTGAGTTGCTTGAACGCGTTCGCTAACGCATCTCGCCACGCGAGGCTTTGGAAGGCGGTCGTGTTCGGACATCGCTGAATCACAGCGTTCCACCTGTCCTGATTTTCGGGAGTGAGGGGTTCTACCGTGTACATACGCAGCCTAAAGGGTTACGCAACCAACGCAGCGAACAGTGCCTTAATGTAACCGACGGAATAGGCTAATCCTACATTTCCTTCTAAATTCGGGATGTGATCGGCGTTGATGCATCCGTCAAATCCGACCTTCTGGAGTTCGCGAATAATTTTGAAGACGTTCATATCACCGTCGTCGAGGAGGACCTCTTCAAACGCGCCAGCGGTTGCGAGACTGCCACGCACGTTCCGTAAATGTACCATGAAGATCCGTCCTTTGCGTCCGTAGTTATTGATTTCGTCAAGGACGATGGTGCTGCCGCCTGCTTCAGCACGCGTGCCGCAGCAATACAGGTAGCCGACGTTCTTGCTCGGAAATGCGTCAATGACGCGATGGAAGCCGAGGCTGCCGAGTGGCGTGTCTGGGTTCGGGACATCTGACGGATGGATGGCAAGCTTAATATCGTGTTCATCGGCAATGGGGACAAGTGCGCCGTAGATTTCGGAGAAGCGTTTCCACCACTCGTCGAGTGCTTCCATCGTTGGTGTGTCTTGTGGGTTCTTTGTTGCGGCACGGCTTTCGCCACGTGAGGTATAGCCGCCTCTATGGACGGAGGCGTAACGCGTCATGAGGTAATCAAATGTATCGCCCCAGAACCGTTGACGTGCGATAGGCACACCTGCTTCAGCGAAGACCCGGAGTGCGTTGCACGTGTTCTCCAGTTCCTTTTCACCATCGGGCTGTCCTGTCATAAACTTCTCAGTGATGTTCGGGAGCGTCACGCGGTTGATGTCGAGTCCCCAAGAACGGATGCGTTTTTTGATTTTTAGCAACTCGTCTAAATCGGGGTAACCTTGTTCATTGACACCGGGAAAAGAATTGCCGCCACCGAAGTCGATGCAATCGGCACCGAGCTGTGTAACTTGTTTTAGGTAGCTATCTGAAAGCCCACCATCCCAGACTGAAATCTTCATATTTTTAACTTTCCTTGCGGTTCGTTTTTTTAATTTTCCTTGCGGTTCGGAGAGGCAGTTCTGTGATGTCAGCGTGCCTCTCCGTATATCCGCCCTCCACTACGTTTCGGGCTATTCTCACGGCATCAGAAATCCGATTTTGACAACGGAAAAATCGGATCAGAAACCCAATATCTAAAAAGCCTTACGGTTCGTTTCTTTACTGATGCCTGATAGCCGATGACTATAAAGGTAGCGGAACGGGTTGACCGCTCTCGACGGATTGATATGCCGCGAGTGCGATTTCGACTGCTGCGCGACCGTCTATCCCTGTGATCGGAGGCGGTGTATCGTTGCGGATAGCATCTACGAAGACGCGGATCTCTTCTTGCACTGGCGGTGGCACTTCTATATCTGAGATTTTGATCTCGCGTCCGTCGCCTTCGAAGGGTTGAATCCGGATGGTTGCATCGCCGCCCCAAGTCTGTGGGAAATAGATGGAACCGCCTTCGCAATCGACACGTCCGCCATACCCGCCAACGGCAGAGATATGACTGGAATGGAGCAAGCCGATTGTGCCGTTCGCAAACTGCAATGAAGCCAGCACAACATCTGGATAGTCGCTCTCTTTTTGGACGTACTGACCGCCAGCTGCATAGACAGACACAACATCACCACAGGTCCAGCGCATAAAGTCGATTTCGTGTGCGTTGATTTCCATGAGGCTTCCGCCAGATTTTGCGCGTTCGAGTCGCCACGGGACGTAACTCCCCCCACTACGCCAAGGGCCGCCGATCCGATGTACCATCATACAGGCAGGCGCGCCGACTTCACCGCTCTGCACAATTTCACGCACTTTGGAATGTGTCGCGTGGTAACGACACACCAATCCGATAGTGAGTTTAACACTGTTTTCCTCAGCGGCAGCGATCATTGCGTCGCATGCCTCTAATGTTGGTGCCATCGGCTTTTCAGAAAAGACGTGTTTGCCAGCGTTGGCAGCATCAACAGCCATCGGTGAATGCATAAACCCTGGCGACGCGATTAGCACCGCTTGAATCCGATCATCGGCGAGTAACTCGTGGTAATCTAATACGTAGGATGCATTGAGGTCTGTTGCGAGCTTTTCCGCCAATGTTTCTTGTAAATCGCTAACACATACGACTTCTATGCCTTCAACAGCGTGTGCACTTGTAGCGAGGCTTCTGCCCATACCGCCACATCCGATAACACCGACTCCAATCGTTTCCATTTTTTATATTTCCTTGCGGTTCGTTCAGGCGGGTTTCTCGTAGAATGTCCCGCTCCGTATATCCAGCCCGGCGCGTTGCTTGGGCTTGCGTTTCTGCTTTTCCTTACGGTAAATTAGAAAATTATCTGCGCCTTGCTTTGATATGCCCCCATGTAACACTTAGATGATTTGCAGAGGGAGCAACATCAAGCCCTGTGGCGTTCATGTTATTCTGGACTTCCGCCGCATTCAACGCGCGATCGTAGATGCGGAATTCGTCGATATACCCTTGGATGGTATCGCAATCACAGCCATCTGAACGGTCACCAATACCGAGGAGGAGTCCACCTTTAGGGATTTTCCCGCCTTTCATGGCGTACTTTTTCGCTTGTTTGCCGTTCACATAATAGTGAACCGTTGCACCATCGTAAGTGCCAACAAGATGCAGCCACTCTTCAAGCGGAATATCTTCCAGTACGTTATCTTTTGCAGCCTGCGTTGATTGACCACCGGCTCTGACGAAAAAACCGTGTTGGTCGTCGTCGTCATCATAATAGAGACTTACGACTGCGCTGTTTGTCGGCATATCGTCGAGCGAGATAATCCGGTTCCAACTGTCATCCAGGGCGGTGATATAGACCCAGCATTCCAAAGTAATCTCATCCCAGTCTCGGTCAATTTTTGGCGGGTTTGAATCCTCAACAAGGAACCGGTCAACACTGCCATCAAAGAGAACGCACTCGCCAACTTTGCAATCGGGAGCGGGTGCGAGTTCTGGGTCCCCATGGACGGCAGCAACGAGTCCTGAGAGTACATCTACTGCCTCAGTTTTAATCTTTACCGTATCTTTGTTAAAGGACCAGTAAGCAACCAAGCCGTTTTCAACCGCACCGACGATTGCATCGGCAGGCTGCGCGCTCCATACGAGAAACGCGAGAAGGAAAAAGGTTATTGTAAGGAATTGAGAGGTTCTCACAACACATCTTTGCTCAGAATGGACACTATTTTTCAGACGCATGACTGATTCCCTCCTTCTAACGGATCAAGTAATTAGTCCTCAGTTATCAGTTAGAAGAAATCTATAATAGTCCGCACGTCTCCTAACTGACACCTGAAAGGATTTTTTACGGCGTAAAAAAATCTGAACTGAAAACTTTGACCAAGAACTCGTCTACAAATACTTTTGCTAAGGCGCGAGTTCTTGGTCAAAACTATTTTAAAACATGTCGCGCATAGCACGTTCACGTCTGTCTGCATCTCGACGTTCACGCTCTTCATCAGACATTTGGCCCGTCTGTTCAGCAATGACGGGACGGTATTCGGCGACTTCGCTCCGCCGTTTGAATACTCGGAAATAATCGAAACGGGTTAAGGTTGGCGGGATATTCCCCGGACACAAGGCATGTAAGCCGACATCAACGGCTTCTCCCATCCCGACATTGGTTTGCCCGCAGCTTTTCCACTGGATACCATCCGAACTCGCGAAAGAGGAAAATTGATTCCCGCGACGTTCGAGACGTAGGAAAAGTTCACGGACATTCCTGAGTCCAGCCCCGCGTCCGCGGAGGTTAAAGGAACGTCCGACGTGTCGCTCAAATCGGACATCGCCTCTAAACGCGTGTGGACCTGAAGTCTTTTCAAGCCGTAGGAATCGGTTGGCATTTTTCCAAACCAATAAGCCGCCGTGTTCTCTGAGTTGTGGTGTAATTCGCATACGCGTTTCGATAGCGAAGTCTCCGGGGACTCTCATGAGGAGGCGTGGTGCACTCATATCGCCGCCACTCCCATTTCCGTGCCAAAGGTCTTGTCCGGGTTCAGTTCGCATTTCGAGGTAGCCTTGCCGTTCTGCCCAAGCACCTCCACCTTGTGGGTCTTCCCATCGCCACTCTGGACGCATACGGTTGCCGATAAACTCATCTTCAAACACGAGTTCTGTAAATTCACCAGACGATGCCCACCCTTCAATTTTTATAGCAGAGATAGAGTCGCCAAAGTTTTGGGGAAGCAGATGGAGGTTCGGTAACTCTTTTTTGTATTCGCTGGGTTCCATACGGATGGGTATACTGGCACCCTCAAATTCGGGATGCTCATAAAAGACGACTTCCGCGCCGTCGCGTGGGAAATCGGGGCCTTTAAAAATACGGATTGACGAAATCCGATCTTCAAACCATGTTCCGCCTTGGGGGTCGCGTAGGTTCGCTATATCGCGCAGGATAGTGATTTTTTTTCCGCGGAATTCGACATGCTCATAGCAATCAACAATGAGAGGGATAGTCCCCCATTCAGGGCCGATGACTTCGATCGATGATCCGAAGTTGATTGATGAGATTCTGTCGGCGAAGTTGAAAGCGACATCGTGCAAGTTTGGATAAAACCCGGGACCGAGTGCCAACCTTTTACCGCGATAATCACGATGCTGGTGAAGGATTACTTTATAGTTAGGATTTGATGAGAAGTTCGGACCCTTGTAGACCCGAAGTGAAGAGATGTTGTCTTGAAATCCGATGTGTGCCGTAAATGGAACAGGTTCCACGACATACCCCATTCTGCCTCGGAAATTAACGTGCTGAAACACTTCAACGATAAGACGCGGTATGACAACTGGCATTTTTTTCTCCTTTTTTAATGGCTGTCAGTAGTCAGCCATTAGCAGTCAGTCACTGACTTTATAGGAAGACGTGATTTGGAGATCAGTTTATATTTTTGATCAATATTATCCACTGAGCAGTGCTATCTATTTGTCTTTATGTGTTATTTGAGAGTTGCCTCATAAATTTGGGTAAATCCACTCCGATCCGATGTGAATACGACATGTTGTCCATCAGGACTGAAAGACGGATGCGGATGTGTATGTTGCGGTGCATACACCTGTACTGGACCGTCCGCATAAGGGAAAGGTCCGTTCCAATGTTCACCGATAGACGAAGCCTCCGGGTAGCATAGGGTTTGTGGCGTGCCAATCCCGTCGTGTGGATCAAAAATCTGGATCCCGATGTCTGGGAAGTTAGTATCCGCAACCATAGACGTTCCGGCAGGATTGCTAATCGCGTGCCAAGCATTAAAAGTTGTCACCTGTCGCTCTGCGCCGGTGTCAACATTGATGCATCTCACGCCTCTGGGCCAATCGACAAAAGCGAGTTCACGCGTCCCTGGAATCCATGTTTCGTGTGTAATCCACTCATTCTTTTCGACATTGCGTGCGTAGAGGCGACGGTTCCCACTGCCGTCCCGATGAATTACCCAGACCCGATCTGTAAGCGGTCCCGCGTAATAGAGCAAATTAGCATCATCAGGGCAGAATTGAAGGTGCGCAATACTATCGCGTTGTAAGATGATGTCGTGCTTACCGGTATCTGTATCTACAACCGCAAGTGCAGCTTCTTTGCCGATGTTGAATTTGACTGCCCACCATTTGTCGTTGTGGCTGAGCGCGGTTGTTCCCATCGCTGCAGCGACCATGCCTTCCTCTTTCATCGCTGTCGCTGCACTTTTAACAGCAAGTTTTGACTTGCAAGCTACGTCAAAATTAACAAGTTCCCGTTCATCCAGCGTCTCCAGATCAAGTCGCCATCCACTTGTACCAGCGGTGAAAAAGACTGCTTTCCCATCGTGTGATGGATGCACAGACCATTCTCCAAGGTCAGATCTGTCTGTCAATTGGCGAAGTTCGCCGGTCCCACGTTCCTCTGCGAATATCTGTGGACTTCCGGTTCGGTAGGAGACAAAAATCAAACGCTGCATTGCATCATCGTACGCTGGTATGATAAAGAACGGGTGGTGGTGCAATGCGGACGCGGCGGTGACCTGTCGGATACGCGTTCCCGTGCATCGGTCATAAAAGGTGCGAGATTCGGGTCCGTAAACTGTACCTTTCGCCATACGTGCATTCCTATTTGCTTTGTGCTTCAGTTACAAAATACTTTTTACGCAGCCATTCAATACAACAGCGCGTCGCTATCACGTGAAGCCAACTCTCAAAATTCTGTGGCTTCTCTAACATGTCCAATTTCTGGTGGACTTTCAGGAAGATGTCTTGCGTAATATCTTCAGCGATACGAGCGTCTCCGGTTTTACGCAATGCAAGTTCATGAATCGGTGCTTGATATTTCTCTACAAGTGAGGAGAACGCGTTATCATCACCTGCGAGGATGCTTTGAATGAGTTCAACATTGTCGTTTTTCATAGATCACCTCTGATGATAAAATGGCAATGTTGAACTCATTCAAAGCATC
>JAGFCB010000097.1 GCA_022394775.1 Candidatus Poribacteria bacterium | reverse complement strand
GGGAGCCCTGAAAGATGAGAATAAATTGGACCTTGAAAACGGTAAAGTGCCAAACCTTGAGGATATCGATTTAGAGCAGTTAGATCAGTTGAATGAAACAATGGGTAAGGTGGTTCAAGCGAACGCTGCCACTCTCATGATGCCACTTTTGGGAAGTTTTGCTGTTAGCGGTGAAACGTACTACCTTGAATACCAACAAAAACTTTTCAGATGGAAACCCGGTGAAACTGAATGGTCCAACACAGGATTGGTAGATAGTGCCGAGAATGTTTTTGCGACTATGTTTTCCACTCCTTTTGACTATTCAGGTGGAATTTCCACTCTCACTAATATGATGGATTCTTTGGGCTTCAAGATTGCAGTATCAGGTAACACTGTTTATGTTGCAAAACGGGATGGACATCTCTCACAATCGTTTGATGAAGGTGATACGTGGAACGATGTTACTGCTGATCTTCCGTTCTCTTTTTCAGCATTCAACGCCCTCACTTTCGCAGGAGCAACCGTTTATGTAGCGACTGACGGAGGGGTTGCCTATTCAAACGATGGTACTCGCTGGTCCGCGGTAACTGATGCCGAAGGTGAAACACTCGTCATGAAGAAACTTGCCGTAGATGGAACGACAGTATATAGCACAACTGGGCAACATGTGTATGCGTTGAGAGAAGGTTCAAATACGTGGAAACAGGTTACACCCGAAATCCCGGATGCTGTGCTTTCGTTTGCTGTTGATGGCAACGTGCTTTATGTTGGGACTTCCAGCAGTGGTGTGCTACGTTTTACGCTTGATGAGTAGATCAATGGATTGTGTTACATTTGGATCAGGACTTACGCAAATTTAGCAGAAAATGGATATTTTGCACGTAAAAAAATAGAGATTCAAACGTTTTTAACCCCCTAAATCCCCCAACCCCCCATATCCCCCTTATCAGGGGGGTAGGGGGACTTTAAGAGGAAATGGGTAAGTCCTATTACATTTAGATTTTGAGATGTGGAGGAGATTACAATGCGTCAGTTGAAGTGGGTATTTATCAGTCTTTTGGTCTTGTTCGTTGTGTCGTCTGTTCTTTGGATGGGTTGCACGCCCCAAGTTATGGGTAAAACGGGGTTTGATGTTGAATTATCGGTTACAGGTATGACACGAGTCACCTCTGTATTTGGTGTTATGCGGTCGTTGACGAAAGCCGATGCATTGGTTATTGATGATGCAGTCTATAAAGTAACGCGGCTTGAGGCACCCCTTAACGGGTGGCATCTGGATCCTGATGAACCGCAACGCTTTACTGTTGAAGTGTGGGCACTTCGTGGATCAGACCCCGCACTGGGGGCTAATGAGGGAATCTCTGAGCGTGTGAAAGCAGCGTTAATTAAGACTGTTGAAGACTTAGGTTTTCACGCGAGTGTGGAAAGTATAGAACCGCGTAAAGTCGATCATAAGCTTGTCATCAATTAAAGTTACTATGATACATAGTGGTCGTTGTCAACGTAATTAAATTATTGTAGGCGCGCTTTCCGAGCGCGCCTTTTTTATTCTCATAAACGCTTTTTCCGAACATATCGTTAAATAATGCAACTTTTCGACACTTCAAATCAGTCACTTAAAGTTAAAAGGCAGCTCAATTTCGGAGGGATGCTTAAGATGACCCAGAACG
>JAGFCB010000039.1 GCA_022394775.1 Candidatus Poribacteria bacterium | reverse complement strand
CACAGATCAATATCGTGAGCGTGAAAGTGATCTTGGCTTTCGCTGACTGCCCGAAGTCAATAATCTGCTTTTTTACGGCTTCCCGCTTCCTTTGCAGCTCGTCATCCATTTGAGATTCCTATGAGTTTATTAGGGTTTGATACGGTAGCATTCTTCGAGGGTGGAGCCGGATTTCACAATTAGTTTTGGAGGTGTGCAGATAAACGGGATTAAAAACCCTTATTTGGTTGGAAGGTAGGAAGGTTGGGGATCTCTCCGTTCTTCCAACCTTCCCTTTTTTCATTTTGATTCGGAGGTTGGGAGGAGCTGCCTTCCAACCTTCCATCCTACAGTTTAAGCGTGCCGGGGTCCCATTGCATAGGCAGGATTATCGCCGAGGTTATCAATGAGCCAACCGCGGAGCGGCACGTCGTCTTCGGAGGGGACGTAGCGTCCGTTATTACGGGTCGCGGCACCGAGGAGCTGCCGACGAATCGGATCGCACCGGTCATAGAGCACTTCAACGCTCATTTCATCTTTCGGACGAATCCAGCGGTAGCCGTAGCCATAGAAGAGTGCTTTCCGAGTAATGTTAGAATGGTTCGGACTCCGGGAGTGCCAGAGCCTTCTATCGAACAGCACAGCTGTGCCAGGTTCTACACAGACCGGCATCGCATCATCAGGCACATCGTCTGCAGTTGCTTCGCGCGGATCTCGCGCAATTTCAGCCAGCGGAACGTCCATATCTGACAAATGACTGCCCGGACGGATATAGAAGTTGCCACGACCGGGTTCGGAGACATCAGTGAGGAAATACCCCACTTTCAGAGACAAACGCGGACGTGGATTGGTCTCCAGTTCGATGTTGACGCGTCCACTGTCTTGGTGCCATTCCAGCCAGCCTTCACCTTCTTCGGCATCTGAAGCCGCAGGCGGTTTGACGTGCATGTGGGCATGGTATAGATAGATATTCCATCCCAAGATGCCCCAGACTTTCGGTAACGTCGTCGGCAGATCGACCAGATTCAAGAGGGCGTCATCGGCACCGAGGAAATCCGACCAACCCCAATGTGAGCCGGGCGTTGCTCTACCATTGGCGAGGGCGTTGTTATGCAAGGTGTCTACAGCATTTATCAGTTGTTCGCGCATCTCTGTAGAGAGGGCGTTCGGGATATAGAGATACCCTTGTTCTTCAAAATGGGTGCGTTCTTCTTCTGTGATGAGGTGGGCAAGGTATTTTTCAGGGGCAGCTGCCATGCCTTTATGAAGAAGTGCTTTCATGACAATTCTCCTTAGCAATGCTCGATTAAGTCTGAATTTTAGGAACCCATTCTTCGTAGGGGCGAGGAATGTAATACGAGGAATGGATTTAATCTATTCCCAGACTAAATTCCTCACCCGATGATCAGTTTTCCTTAACACGTTAGCGTACATACTGTGAAAGATATTCGCGTGAGCGACGCAGACCCTCAGATTCTGCTTCCCATGTCCGCCAATAGCGGTAATCTTCGAGTTCCACGCTAACGATACCGTCAAAGCCTTCATCTTCTAAACGTTGAACGACTTTCAGCCAATCCACAACACCATCACCCGGAATCGTATACCGCCACCAATCTTCGCCGAAGCCGCGGGCATCACGAAGACTCGGTCCCAGATTGCCGTGTAGATAGAGTGCTTCTTCGTCGAAGTCGGTATCTTTGCCGTGAACGTGTTTAACGTAGGATGCGAATTCGTCGAGTGCACGCAGATAATCAATGCCGATTCTGACGAGATGAGAGGGATCGTAGTTGATTCCCAAACCCGGAGAGGCACACACCTCGAACATCGCACGCCACATTTCCGGTGTGCAGCCGAGTGCCGGATAGTCAGGTCCAGGACCGGGCCACCCTTCAACGGCGATCGTTACATCTTTAGATGCTGCAAACTCGGCAATCGGTGGGATAGTGTCTTTCCAAATCTCAAAGTTTTTGGCGCGACCAAGGCTCGCATCTTCGGGTACAAAGACGCAGAACATGATATGCACATCGTTATCAGCGGCGGCTTCGATAGCGTCCTTCGCTGCTGCAGCACCAGATTTCTGCTTGGATTTCTTAGGGCTGAGCAGCTCTCGGACACCCGGGAGATCCGCACTGCCGATAGCGAGACCGGCATCCCGCGCGGTTTGAACAATTTTCGGGGTCGTTTCTCCAATATCAACGGCTTCAAACCCGTTGTCTGCGCACCACTTACAGAAATCTGCGAATGGCAGTTGACGGGCTGTGCCGGGAATACGTAATCCTATTTTCATATTTTTAACTATGATCCTCTGAGCATCGCGCCACTACGTTTCGCGATGGTTTCTGGTTAAGTACGAAAGGTTTTCAGGGAACCTACCGTGTGTGAATTGTATCAAGAACCTGCCTGAAACATTGTCCAGCAAGCCTCTATAGGCTTGCACAAGGAAGGCAGATCCGTACTCGAAAATTAAAACTAAAATCCCATCAGTCCACAGCATCGGCGACATACGGGCATGGGACCGTCGTTACTCACGGACTGCCGAAACTTCATTGCCTTCTGATTATTCCACATATCGACAACTTTGTCCGTCTGGATATTGCCGATAGTATAATCGTGGTAATCTCGGCAGAGGCTCACATCGCCGTTGCTATCAATTTCCATTGTCATATAGATGCTAACACACTGATTGTAGCCAAAAGTCTGCTCATGATCGGTGTAATAGCGTTGGATTTCGCCTTTTGTATTAAGTCTCGGCATCATGATCGGCGGGCAGCGTCGTTGTTCGTTGGCGAGATTTTCCATCTCGTCAAAGCGGTCTAAGATGACGCCGTGGTCAAAGTCTTTCCATGTCCCTATCCAACCGTAATGCGTCTGTGGTTTGAATCCGAAACGTTGTTCAAAGTCTTCTGTGTGTTCCTGCGCGGATTGGGAATCTATCCACCATGTCAGGTAGAAGATTTGTGCGTCAGCGTATTGACTCGTGAATTTATAGAGGTCTACGACAACATCGATATTATACATCGTGACGCAGCTCAAGGGAATAATATACGGGAATGCGACATTCCGTTTTTCTTTCTCAGCGCTCAGTGTTTCCAACGCAGCTTTGACATCCTTGAAATTGTCGTAGTTTTCAGATACGCCGGGACGTTGTGTGTTGTGGATTTCCTCGTTCGGTCCATCGACGCTCAGATAGATAATTTTGCAGGTTTCCAAGATATCATCGGCACGTCTTGCGATATTTGTTGCATTGCTAACGAGGGATATGGGCATTCCCCGCTCTTTGATATAGTGCATCAAGTCCGTAATTCCGGGGTAGAGCATCGGCTCACCGCCCCAGATATACCAGACGGGTGACCAGCCTTGATCAACAATCTGATCAACGAGATCTTTATAGACTTCAATAGGAACTTCGCGGTCTTTGAGCTCTTTAAGAGATTTTCCGTGAAGGTAACCGTTATCTCCCCACTGTCCACAAGAGTGGCAGCGCAGGTTACACATATCCGTTATTCGGAGACTTACCAGTTGGATAGCGTCCCCTTTGCCGTGTTTTGCACCGAGCGGGTGTCGCCAGTTGAAACTCTCTTTGGCGAGTTGGTAGCGCATGAACTTGCGCGAAGTCCCCCAATCTTCCGATATAGCGGTCGCAAGTTCATTGACAAGAAATCTTGATGAGATTCGACTTCGTAATGCCATTAATGCTCCTTTATTCGTTTAGGTTTCGTCTTCCGATTTTACCAGCGTGAGTGCAGCGGAATTCATGCAATAACGCTTACCGGTCGGTGGCGGACCGTCATCGAAGACGTGTCCGAGGTGCGCGTCACACTGGCTACAGACGACCTCGGTACGCGGCATGAAAAAAATGCTGCGATCCATTTTCATCTCAACGGATTCGGAAGAGACAGCCTCCCAAAAACTGGGCCACCCTGTTCCAGAGTCGAACTTGGTCTCGGAACTGAAGAGCGGGCTGTTACAACAGATACAGTGATACATCCCTTGCTCTTTACAATCGTGGTATTTCCCTGTAAAGGCGCGTTCTGTCCCTTTTTTCCGAGTCACTTTAAATTCTTCAGGTGTGAGTTGTTCTTTCCACTCTTTTTCTGATTTGATAACTTTTTCTGCACTCATCTTTTGTTCCTCTTGTGAATACAAGTGATGAAATATGTCCTTAAAAAGCCTTTTATGAATACTATGCCATATTTAAAAAAAAAAATCAAGGGCGTTTCAAATGTTGGGCATGACCATACTTTTTAAACGTCGTCTTTTTCCTTTTGCTTGACCGGACCTAAAACCCTACACTTTGTTGCAGACAGTATCTCATATCGTACCCCACCCCAAGTGATTTTACGCTGGAATATGGCATATAGCGCATTGAGACCGGCGAGGAATAGTCCGATTGAGGTGGTGTAGGAGGATACACCGATCGTCTGCCGTATCTTCGGCATGTCTTGGAGCCAGCGAGGTAAGTTTTTGGAAAAAATACGATAACTGAATGCTTCGAGAAAAAGGATGAAGAGCATCGGTAGTAATTCCCTTCTATAAAATAGAAACGGGATTGATCCGAACACGAAGAGACCTTTTGGCAGCAGCGCGATGAGACTTGTAAGCCATTGCTTCCAAAGTCCCATGTGTAGCGTCATAATCATCTGGCGGTTCGTAAACTCCACAATTTGATGCCATGTACGATTAGCGGTGTGCGTTACCGCTACACAGTCCGGGACAAAATGTATCTTGTGCTTGATATCTCGCATCGCAAGCGTGGTATTGAGATCTTCGATTGTTGCCTCTTCCCACCGTTGAAGAATCTGGGCTTTTTCGAGCATTTCGCGTCGGAAAGCATTAGAGCCGCCCCACACCATTGTGAATGGATGATCGCCTTGTACGCTCATCTGAAAGTTGACCCAAATGGATTCTACAAGGGCGGCAACATTCCATGTTTGTGGGAAATAGAACCGTCCACCGACAGTTGTCCCTATCTCGGGTTCTTGGAGCGGGTTAACAAGGAGTGTCAACCAATCTTCTCGGATGGCGACATCGGCATCCACAAACGCGATAACTTCGATGTCGGCAGGGAGTTTTTCTATCACTGTTATGAGGTTTTGGACTTTTTGTGAACGTGGCAGATCGTTTTCAACGATGTTTGGTGCTAATAGCACATGGATGTTCGGATGCGGTTCAGCAATTTCACACAGGTGTGGATAAGAGACATCGTGTCCGGCATCTGCTTTTTCGTGTGTGACAAAGTAAACTTCGTACGCGCCTGCGTAGTCTTGATGTAAAAGTCCTTTGACGTGTTCTGCTGTTTCGGCATCCCATCCGTAATGCGGCGCGATAATTGCTGCCTTTGGGGTGTAAGTCGGTCGTTCTGCCTTGCGTTCACGTCGCGCATAGAAAAAAGATCGGGTAATGAGGAGAAGTTGGAAAATAAAGAAAAAATAAGCAGTTCCAATAATGTATATCTGCATAACGTTCAACCATTACTCTTCCGAAGTACGGACGAATTCAAGGGATGTTTTCAGTTTTTGAATGCGTTCTGCATTAAGCAGAAAAATTAAACTCGGTTCATGTTGAAATCGTGCGTAGAAACGTCCAGAGGCATCCGTCTTGCCAACTTGCAAGGTATACACTTTCTGGTTCCGCAGTTCGATGGTCAGCTGCATGCTTGGCTTACTGAAACCTGTGATGGTATCGGTAGGTGTAGACGTGCTGCTTATAAATGCGTCTGCCATCAGGTCATCGAGCTCATAGATAATAGCGTTTACTTCTCTATTGTTTGCGTCCTCTCGGACCGGTGCGGTGAGCCGCCAATTCGTTCCGAGGCGTTGGCATGTAAAAGGCACTTCACCAACCAGTGCTGAAGTCAATCGAATTGCGTCGTCAATGTGGAAGTTGAGAACCTGTTTATCGCGTAGCCATGCAGCCCCTAAGGCAATGTTATTGATGAGGTCAGGTTTAACACGAGAAACTTGGTCGGACTGCTCGGCTTTGACATATACAGTCCCGTCTTGTGCATAGTTCCCGATAAGTAAGACTGCCGGATTGTCTTCACCACGTTGTGTGAATGCAACTGTGATTGATGGTGATGCTAACCCGTACAATGCAAGGTTTTTAGTGGAATTATCAATAAATGCAGCAGCTTCGAGGGAATCTACACCGAAGAGCAGATCGTCCACGGCATCGGCATCGGCTTTTATTTTCTCTGTCGGTGTTTGCAGTTCCCATATACCGTCATGGTTTTTCGTGCCGACAGTTATCTCTGTCCCTTGTTTGATTTCAAAACGGATTGTATCGGTGCGTTGAAAGTCTATAACCCGCTTATCGCGTAGATCAAAAACGGATTTGTTCAGAAGATTATAAATATCTTCAGAGACCGTGCAGATAGCATCTTCATAAACGGAAACCTTGACATAAACACGTCCCTGTGTTCCTGTCTCTGATGGAATAGCAGCACCGATATCGAGCGCGTAGGTATTATCATCATCTGTGAGTTTCGTCTGGATGCGTGGCGTATCTAAACCATATTTTTTTAAGCGTGCTGGGTCGTTTGCGTCAGCACCATCTGCCTCAAAACTATCTACTTGTAACGAACGCAATTCTGAAAGGAGTATCTCAATTTCATCTGTATCAGCCTTTGCTGTGATTGGGTGTGTAACGTGCCATGTTCCGTTTCGCTTTTCACAATGAACAGCACTGGATTTTTCGGAAGTGTTTTCATGCTTCTGTTCAAACTCGATATTGGACACCATTTCTGTGTTGAACTTAATAACCGACCTGTCGCGAAGGTCTGTCGGGGACTTCGTTAAATCATCAAGGGCACTGGATTCAATCAGAAAGATATGCGCTTCCGATTTTTCTTTAACGTAGACAGAGAAGTTAATCGCCTTTTTACCGATAAGGAAGGTTACTGTTGGTGAGGCTCTGTCTGCTGTCCAGAGTGAGAGGGTGATGCTCGGTGTATTATCCAATCCGTACTGCGTTAAATCAGGCACTTCAAGCGTCTGCTTGATGCGTTTATTGAGTATATCATCTAACATCTGATTGACTTTCTCACTATCTGCATCTGCATGAAATGGAACTGTTAACGCCCAGTCGCCAGTCGAGTCTTTTACCAATTTCAGATTTTGATATGCCGTATCTGCAAACGAGATTTCCACCTGTTCAACCGTATCGCGTGGGACATCATAGACCTGATGAATGGATGGTTTTTCGTCGGTTGTTGTCTGATCGGAGGGTTCCTGAAAAAACAGGTAATACACACCGCCGATACTGACGAGCAGGACAATAATGATCAGTGTTGTTCGGAAGTTCACGCGTTTCTCTCTCCTTCACGGCGTTGCCACCAAACAATTAGCCCAGCTGTAAAAACAAGTGTGGGGATCAGAAAGACAGATGTTATCTGCACGAGACGTTGATCTTGAACGAGCATCTGACGCAGGGTTTGTTCGCGTAAGTCAATTGGACGGATCGCAATAAGGTCATCTTCTAATGTAAGCCAATTGATTGTGGCTAAAAAGATGTCTCGATTTGGTACCCGGAAAATAGCGTTCGCGGCGAAATCGGAGTCACCAAAGACAACAATTCGTGTTGGGCTGTGTTCTGCGCCCTTATCGCTGTCTTGGTCAATTTTTTGTTCAGCGGCGATCGCGACAGACACAGGTGAGGGTGTATCTGTATCAGGGTCGTAGGTGAAATTAGTAAAATCTTCGCTGAAGGTGCCGTCGGCTTCACGCTGTGTTTCGCCCCAACTGTTTCCGGCACCGCTGGCGGTCTTAAAAAGAGATTTCACGCTAAGATTGGGCGGGCTATCCGCTAAAGGTGTGACAGAACGAGTTACAGGAAACGCTACTGGATCCGTCATAGCTCGTGTAATGTCGTGCAATACGGGTCCCGGTACCGGCGCGGTGGGTCCGAAGGCAAAGACGAATTGCACTTTATCGATGACGAGATCATTTCCGATGGTGATACCCCATCTTTTCATAAGTCGAACGAGTCCATTATTCGGATCTTTGGCAGAGGTAACAGACGGATCGAGCATGAGGAACAATTTCCCTCCGTGATTTAAGTATTTTGTTACTGCGTCAAGTTCATGGCGCGTCAAAGCCGTTTTCGGACCCGCAATGACAAGTACGTCACAATCGGCTGGAATGGCAGGTTCTGTCAAGAGTGAGAGGGCGGACGCGACATAATTCTGATTTTCTAATTCTGTCCGAACGTCGCTATATCCATTCTTATTGAAGTCGTCAAGTCCATGTTCTTCATGACCCACAAGGAAATAGATCTTTTTCGTTTCATTACGCATCAGTTTGAGGATCGCACTTGTAAATTTTTGTTCCTCGACAACAGTTACCTTTTCTTGTTGATCTTGGCTCTCAAAAATGATGGTTCCGTCGTATTGTATCTGATACTTTTCGCGAGACTGGAGGTCGGTGTAAGGGTCCTTAAATGAGACTGTTAGCGATTCGGTTTCGCGCTGGTATAATGCTAAAATATCCTTGGCACGGGCTGCCAATTGCTGAATCTCGTTGCTGAAGAACGCTGTTACCTGAATTTCTGCTTCAAGATTTTTGAGAACGGTTTTGGTTTGTTCTGATAGTGTGTAAAGCTGCAATTTCGTTAAATCTGTTCTTTTATCAAAACGATGTCCAACAATGGCATTGGCAAAAACAGCGATACCGATAACACCGACGATGCTCAGTGCGACATTCGCACCATAACGCGCTTGGCGACTGACAAAGAAGTTTATAAAATCCGCGAATCGTAACCGTGCAAAAACAGTGAGTGAGACGAGGGCAAGGAGCAGGCATATCCAAAAGGCGAGCCACGATTGAAAAACCGCGCTGGCAGTTGCAATGAAACTGAAAATCAACGTCAGAAGCCCAAAGATGGGCCCCGCAATACTTTTATTTGCCATATCCTATCTCCATTTTGATGATTCAATGGACTTGAACGTCGCAAATAGACAGACAGATGTAAAACTGACGTAGTACACAATATCTTTCAGAGGGATAACACCGCGGGCAAAGTCGTTGTAGTGTTCAGATAGCGATAGGTAGCTCAAAAAATTTCCGAACGCGCCACTACGCGCCGAGAGCGCGCCGATTACCCATAGCGTTAAGAGAATACCGAAACTCGTTAGTGCCGCAACGAGTTGGTTTTTGCACATTGACGACATCAATAAACCTAACGCCAGAAAGGAGGAACTAATCAGGATGACACCGAGATAACCGCTGAGTAGGAGACCGCTGTCCAAATAACCGAAACGCAACGCCAGTAATGGGAACAGAAGCGTTAAACTGAGCATAATAAGCACGAGTGCGCAGCTTGCGAAAAATTTTCCGAGGACAACTTGCCCGTCTGTAATTGGAGAGGTAAGAAGGAGTTCGAGTGTCCCCGATTTCCGCTCTTCTGCAAAGAGTTTCATCGTCAGAACCGGCGTAAAGAAGAGCAGGATGATTGCCATATTTCTGAAGAGTGTCTCAATCACGAATCCAGCGGTTCCGCCTTGTCCACTCGCACCAATCAGCACAAGGGAAAAAATGAACCCTGAAATCGTTGTGAAAACAAAACAGACGAAATAGGCGATCGGTGAAACGAAATAGGTATAGAGTTCTTTGGTACAAACTGCAAGAATGTTTCTCATTTTTTTAACTATTCGCCAAGCGTAAAGATAAACAATTAGAACTTTCTCGGTTTTGCTTAAGTGCCGCACGCGCCGTTGTTGCGCGCTGCTGGCATTGTGCAGATTGATGATTACGTGAGTTCTAATTTTTCTACGGGTGCTTCACAAACCGTTGGCGCACCTTTCCGATAAAGAAAGGACCGAGCGATTCGATGTATTTGGTCGTCTGCTCTGTTTGCCGCATATCTTGTATCAACCGCGATAACGGATATAATTCGGGGCCGACTAACCCGATAACAAATTCATTATCGTTCGTATCTAACCCGAAACATGCGAGTCGGATGTCACTGGCGTATCCACCGGCGGCGTAGCTGCGACCGAGCATTGCGTGTTCCCCTAAAATTCGCCCGCGTTCGCGGTGTTCAAGGCGATAAAATTCAGGGTTTCGGCGCAGCGGATACCAAATTGCCCACGGAAATTCAGGGTTGAGAGCGTTTTGAAGCGGTTTGTTGAGGAGCCACTCTTCCAAATTCGGTTCTCTGCCACTTGAATAGGTTCGACCGATCATCGTCATTTCCGCACGATATAGTGGATTGGCTGCACGTTGGAATTCTGCTAATAGATCCCGCGCATCGGTTGTTAGCACCGCTGGATCCTCTACAATAAAGAGCACACCGATACCTGTCGGGTTGTTGAAATCGTCGTATAGCACCGCGTTTAGGCGACTCTCTTCAAGTATTTCGATGACGGCACTTGCGTCGGAGCAGTCCTCAAAAACATGGAGTTGGAAGAACAGTCGTCGGTCGCTAACTTGGGGTTCGCTGTCAATCGGTGCACCGACTTCCCGAAGGTCTACAGGTTCTGGACGCGGCGGTCTTTTCCGTTCAGTGTTCATACTTTAATATGTGGGCTTCTGGGCTGCCTCCTCTTCGTTTCGGGCAGGTTTCTGATCATAGCTATTACTTCTAAAATCTTAAAGAACTTTGAGAGACCTGATCCCTCTTTTAACTGATAACTGATAACTGACTACTGAAAACTATTCAACGTTTTGTGGTATATGACCCACGAATCCATTCTTCAAGCACCTGATCAGGGTTTTCCACGACCTCTTTTGGGAAGGTGAACGTAGACTGTCCAGTGTTCTGTTTGATAAGGTTCAAACCGTGTTGGTAGCTTTCAAGGAGGGCATCGCAGATCTGCCCTATTGCTTTTTCTTCCGAGATTGCACGTTCACAAATAAGTGCGGTGGCTTCACCATCAAACTGAATCTGCAGTTGATGATCAACTTCGTATTGTGCCTCATACCGACGCACTTGCTCGTGCATCACCGTATGACGGTTGTAATCGGTATCTTTGATGATACGTTTCAGTTCAGCATCAGGATCATCTACGACTGTATCCGTAACAACGAATTCGTTCGTACCAGTGGAAGGAAGTTCAAATTTGTAGTTCCGTAAAACCTTTTCACAGACCGTCATCAAGGCACGCGCCCCTGTTTTCTGCTCGATAGCTTTTTCGGCGATTCTGCGTAGACCCTTGTCAGAGAACAGGACTGTGATCCCATACGCACGAAACGCGTTCTCATATTGCCGAATAATAGAGCCTTCAGAATGTTTCAGAATATAGAAAAGGTCGTCCACCGCAAGTTCATTACAAATAACATGCACCGGAAGTCGCCCGATGAATTCCGGTTCAAAACCGAAGTCAATGAAATCCTTTGGTGTAACACCCTCAAAATATTGTGAGGTCTCATCGGTTTGGCTGGCGATTTCGGCATTAAATCCGATCCTACTTTGATGCATGCGCTTCTTGATAATTTTCTCCATGCCGGTGAATGCGCCGCTAATGATAAACAGGATATGGCGCGTGTTAATCACCTCTTTCTCGACTTTCCCGCTTTTCTGGAATTCCATTGCAGCACGCATCTGAGAAGCGACATCATTTCCAGCGCGTAGATCGACTTCGGTCTCCTCCATCAGTTTAAGGAGGCCAATTTGCACACCGCGTCCACTGACATCGCGTCCGATGATATTCGGTGGTGTCGCGATTTTATCCGCTTCGTCGAGGTAGATAATGCCGTATTGTGCTAATTCGAGGTTGTCATCGGCTTGTGTTACCAATTCACGGATTAAGTCGTCTACATTGGCACCGACGTAACCTGTCTCGCTAAATCGGGTAGCATCCGCCTTCACAAAGGGTACGCCGATGAGCTTGGCGATATGTCGGATCAAGTACGTCTTACCGACACCGGTCGGACCGAGCATAACGATATTTTGTTTTGAGTAATCGGCATCAGCAGCATCCGGGTTTTCGTGGCATTCTCGGACGTGGTTGTAGTGGTCGCACACCGCAATCGCGAGTGCTTTCTTCGCTTCGTCTTGTTTAATCACGTACCGGTCGAGGTATTTCTTAATCTCTTTCGGTTTGAGATCGAATTTCAGATCGAAGGTCTTTTTCGGTTCGGGTTCCTCTGTCTCTCCTTCCGGCGTAGGTTCGCCTGCGGTCGCGTTTATCAAGCGGACGGTTCCACCGTACTTCTTTTGCCAAAATTCTTGAAATTCCTTTTCGATTTCTTCAGGAGTGGGTATTTTCTTATTCGTGTTCATCAAGATATTGTTCCTGTTAATTCACGGCGAATAATTTCAGTGCCGGCTACCATTGTTTTCAGTTTCGCAGCGGCTGCCCATCGCGCTGTTTGGCTGAAACCGCAATCGGGTGTAATGGAAAGTTTTTCTGGACGGACATGTTTGAGTGCTTCTCGAAGCAGTGCAGCGACATCCTCCGGTGTTTCTACATAGTAGTTCTTGACATCAATAAGTCCTGCGGCGAGTTCTTTATCGCTCGGGAACTCGCTCCAGAGTCCGATTTCTGCCAACTCTCGGTTCGCAAACTCTAACGCAAGTTGGTCAAACGCTGCATCGAGGATATGGGGGAAAAGTGGACGATAAGAACGCTTGCCGACTGCCCTACCGCGATAGTTGCCGAAACAGATGTGCAGTCCAATCTTAGCAGAAACACCTTCAACGGTATGGTTGAACAACCTCACGAATTCCTGCGGACGGTCAGGGTAAACGGCGTAAGAGGGTTCATCTAACTGGATGAATTCTGCGCCTGCTTCGACAAGCTGCCGGAGTTCCGTATTGATAATCTCCGCACAAGCGTAGGCAACTTCGAGGCGTTCTTTATAGATACCCCCTGTCTGGATGCGTCCTGAAAGCGTGAACGGACCCGGACATGTCACCTTGAGCGTCTTCGTCGTTTCGTTTTTCGCGAATTCAAATTCGGGAAGGATACCGAGTCCGTCGGGTGCTGTAAGCGGGACGGAAGGCAGCCATTTGCCGCGCTGATCGTGTCCGTCGGGACCTTGTGTTCTCGGCGCAGCGAGTTGTTCTAATCCCGTGAGCCGTTCATAGAAACCGAGTACAAAGTCTTGGCGGCGCATCTCGCCTTCGGTGATAATGTCAACGCCGGCGCGTTCTTGGTCGGCAATCGCGGTTCGGACTGCGTCATCAAAGGTTTCGTTAATATCGGTTTCGCCGAGTTCGCCGCGTCCGATTGCTTCCAGAGTTACACACAGCCAACTCGGTGGTGCGTAACTTCCGATAGTACTTGTGGGTATCAATACGTCTGTCTCTTTCATCAAGCTCCTCTGTTTTTGTCTCGTAAGTTCCTGGGTTCAATCCTAACCCCCGACATTCGCATAAAAAAACGGGGGCATTGTCAAAGCGACCACGTCGTCTTCACCTGAGATTTCACGCGCCATCGCGAGCGCGTCATCTAAGTCTTTTGCCCAGTCAACACCCAACCGCTGTGCCACCCTCGGTTCCTTTGGACCCACGAGGATTACCTTGGATAGGTATTTCAGCGGATACGTTGCCCAATACCAGACCGTGAACGGATGGAAACCGTGATGTGCGAACTTGTTCCGATAGCAGTCGATGAGATATTCATCCCTCGCGTATTTCTCCTGAAACTTCTGCTGCATCTCAAAGGGTTCAGTGGTATCCGCAAGCACCTCATCGTAAAACATTTTATAGGCGACGTGATATTCCTCGTGGAAAATCTCGTATGTCGGGTTCATGATAATCACAACGCCATCCTTTTTGATGATGGGTTTGTTGTAGAACCAGTTGAAGACATATCCCAAGATGTCGCTGACCACCAAGACAGGATTGATACGGGCATCAACAGCGTAAGGACTCATATCGGGCAGCCCGAACACCAAGGTACTAAACTGACGGGGGATGTCGATTGCCAACTGATCCTTCATCGACTCCAACGTTCTCTCGTGGACTGCATCAATGTCGCCTGCGTTAATCTGTATCGGTTCGTAATCTGTTCGGACGCTCTTGAGGATTGCGTAACGTACCGATTCGGGTAAGAGCGATAAGGTTGCGGGTGTGAAGGTTTTAATAACCCTCTCTGCGATGTTGCAGTCACGGTTCGGTTTCCCGACGTAGCGGAGATGAAACGGGTAGATCGCACCGTTCATCGCTGCTTCAAGGACTAAGATGGGTGTCTCTTTCTGAATGAGGCGACTCATCCGCTCAATACAGGCGTGCATGTGCGAACCTTCCGGTTGCATCACGTGTGGACTCTCCGATGTCATGTGCGGCGAGTGGTGTGGGGCAATGGAGTTATATGTGCCGAGACCGACTGCAACAGATTTATGTCCACCGTTAAGCGGGATCTGTATCATATCCACATAAATCACCAGATCGGATTCGAGTACTACCTTATCGGTCTCAACGACTTCGTCTTGTTCTGTATGTCCGACTTCAACGATCTGATCGGCATCTTCCGCATCAAAGTTTCGGAGTTGGTCCGGATAGAACTCGTCCATGATATCCTTACCGAGCATATAGGCGAGTTCGTGTTCCTTCATCTTACGGTGCAGCGCGACGGCACACATCAGTTCGATATTCTTTTTCTCTACGCCGTAACTATAGAGCATCTTCAGAAGCGTCTCAACCATAATCTGCCGCATATCCGGCTTTTTCGTCGCGGGGAAAGGTTGGCAGTTATCGTCGAACAGGATCAGCACCTTTGCGTTGCCGTCAACGAGTTCGCTGAGTGGCGGCATCTCAAGCGGATTCTCAAAAGCACGTTGGGTGTGTTCACTGAGTGCGGCACGCTTAATTCCGGGTAGCGGCGGCTTCGCGTAATAGACCTCCGAATTATCCGGCAACTTCGCGTTGATCAGATGGTTTCCGAAATAGGTAAAGTATTTCATGTGAACGGCGCGACTCACCTCATGAGACGGTTTTAATAGATGTCTTTACAACTTTGAATTATCAATTTTAGCATAATTTATATGAATGTGCAAATTTTTTAGCGAATTATAGGCGTTTTACCTTATAGTTGTTATAAGCAAATTCCATGCCAGTGTGGAGTACATCACGACTGGTTTTCTTGACGAAAATTGCCCCAAATAGTGCAAATCTCGCGTTGAATTGCCCGAAATAGTGCAGTTTTGACATATAAGGTGAACTCTGTATCAACCCGGTAACAAACGATACCCAATACCAGTCATAAGTCCGACGATGATCCAAATGCCGCCAATGAAGCACTCGCCTAACACGACCCCTAAAATGAGCGGACGGAGTTTACGGTAGTAAGCAACACCGCCGAACTTGAGCGTGGTGTATTTGAGAAACCAACCGATGAAGAATGAGCCCCAGAAACAGTAAGTCGCATAACTCGTCATCATGAGAGAACCGATCGGGTGTAGTTTCCACCAGAGATAGTGGTGACGCATCCAGAGCATCCCGAACATCGTTGCACCGCCGAAAATGAACGAACCGAGCCGTTCTAATTCAATACCGGTCGGATGTTGGAGGATACTCGTGAGTCGATTAAAAGGGGTGGTTGTGGAGATCATATAGGTCCAGTGCTGTAAGTTCACTGCGCCGTGTGTGTATGCGAGATTTATGGATGAATAATAAGAGACACCCATTGCCAAGACGATAGCGATGCCCATTGCGATCAGGAATGGACGCTGTTTGAGGCGCAGCGGTTCCGCAAGTTTGAAGTTGTTCATCACGCTCGGCATCAGAATCTCCCGCATATCGAACATCAAAACCCGTTCGTAAGCGACCAGCGTCCAACTCGGTGCATTGACACGTGCACTGCCGAACAGCGTAATGAGATATTCACCGGGCAGGAAGGAGTAAAGAATAAACATCAAGCCGCCATTGGTAACCATCCATGTGCCGACTGTCGTGATGGCGAGGAAGATGCCGAGTATAAAGAGTGCCACCCATACACGCATGCCCGCGAGGCTACATATTAGCGTGAGTAGTAGGATCCCGCCAATCATACCCCATACTGCCCAAGCATAAGGTAGCGGTTCGTTTGTATCGTTGTGAGTGTGTTTACCGAAGATCGTAGCGAATGCCTGTCCAAAATGCCGTTTGCCGATAAATAGGATAAATCCAATAAAGACCAACAGCGCACCCATCTGTTGATTTTGGTGGAAGTTCCACTGATTCACTTTTGAACCCGTTGCGTAGATAAGCACCGTCTCCATCTTGCCCAGCAAAAAGAAGAACCAGAAGCTAAACGAGATTTCGAGCGTGAGGAGATAGACGATAGCGATGATAGAGGGGAAGATAAACAGATTCACAGAGGGCCACCAGTTCAAGGCAGAGAGCGGTTTTTCGGTGAAAAGTGCGGCGATCGGGAAGTAGACAGGTGGACTCGGAATGGCTGGAAAGTAGAGATGTAAACCCTTTAAGCCGTGTAGGACGACAGGTATCGTAAAACCGCACCACATCAATGGCGATTTGAAGAACCTGTTTAGCAAGGCTTTGCCCGATGGGGGTTGAAACATCTCCATCGGCAATTGAACGAGTGGAAATGTGAAACGTTCGTGTTCTACCCACTGCTTTCGGAGGATCACTGTCCAGCAGATGGTGAGAAAATAAAAGATGAGGACGAAAACGCTCCAGCCTACAATCGGTTTCAACCATGCCCGCCACGGGATTTGACCGCCATCCGGCAATTGCTCGTAGAAGTAGAAAACGGCTTTCGGGTCTTTCACGACCATCCAATCGGGGAGATGCTGATGGAAGAGCGTTATCCACTCATTTTCGGGAGTTGCGAAGTAGAATGGGCTGACAGCCAGCGGAACGAGGTATCGCATCAGCCCTGAAGATGGGATCCCCGATGCAACCAGCATCATGCCCCAGATAACGAGGAGTTCGCTGCCTTGTAATTCCCTGCCGGGTGTCAGTCTCTTGAGAAGGACATTGATACCGAGGATGAAAACCAGCATCACGAAAACAACAGCAATCGGCAGATGGTTTCCTGCGAGATAGGTGCCTTCGACTCGGAAATCGTTATACGGGGTAGCGAGGCATTGGCATATCACTGCCAGCATGCCGATGAGGACGCTCCGTGCTGTGATACTGTTATAGATAGAACGAGGCGTTTGCGGGAGGTTCTGCGAAGTGACAGGAGAGGTCATAGAGAATGTATTAGTTAATTGTGTAGCCAGCAGAATCGGTCCGTAAGTCGAATACGGTTTTCACTGTGGTGGTTTTTCCTGTGTTCAAGGCAGTCTGTATGGCGCGTTTGTAGTCGCGCAGTGGAAAGCGTCTAATCACTAACGGACGCAATTCTGGTCCAGTTTTTTCGAGGAGCTGCATGCCGAGTGCAAAAGTATGGATCTGTTCACCGTTGTGTGTTTCCAGTCCGTAGGTATAGGCACCTTCTATTCTCAGCTGCTTATACCAAACCGAAACCCAGTCGATATTTTTCGGGAGTGCAGGCATACCGAGCAAAATGACTTCGCCGTTCGCTTGCGTGAAACGGAGCGCGTCATCTATTGTGACACTCGAACCGATGCAGTCGAAAGTAACATCTACACCCCCGATTAATACTTGTTGCCCCAACTCCGGTTGATATGATTCTGAACCCGTGAGTTCACAGAATACTTTGTACCGACTGCTATTCGGCAATATGACCTCGTTGGCACCGAGGTCAAGTGCCAGTTGCTGTTGGTGTGGATACTTGGCGAAGGTAAGGATCCGGTTTTGATAGCCGAGCATCCGAAGTGCTGCGACAGTAAGGAGTCCGATTGTGCCGCCGCCGATGACACAAATATTGTCTGCTGCGTCGTATCTTGCTTTCAAAACGCCGTGTATCGCGCAGGCGAAAGGTTCAAGTAGTACGGCAATTTCGTCCGAAACAGCATCAGGGACAAGATGGAGTTGTGATTGGTGCGCGAGCACATATCGACTCCAGCCGCCGCCAGTATCCCGACAATAACCTGTCTGAACACCTTCAGAGATGTCGCCTCTTGTGATATTTTCGCAGTTAGCGAAGTGTAGGTTTTGGCATTGATAGCACGGCGGCGAGATGCCCCTCACCTTACACGAAAGTGCCGGTTCAATCACCACCCGCGCACCGACAGGAAAACCTTCCACTGCATCACCGATCTCAGCGATTTCGCCGACGATCTCATGTCCTAACACAAAAGGCGTTGACGTGAACGGCGAGAAGTAAGGACTCCCCTTGGCGGTAATTGTTGCTAAATCGGAGCCACAGATACCGCTGAGCCGGGTTCTGACTTTGACCCATTCGGGCGTTGGCAGCTCTGGCTCCGGGATGTCAACGAGATGCACACAGGAGAACGGCGACGTGTAGAGACCCCGCCACCGTTTGCCAAGATAGCGCATTGCGAGATAACGTGGGATGCTTTTGGTGTATTGGATGGCTTCCATTATAATAGTTCTCAGTTTTCGGTTCTCAGTTGTTAGTTAAAGAATGGATCTGTTTAACCAAACACCTATTGTAAATGATAGTTGACAACTAAAGACTATTTTTCAACTATCTCACAGCATTGGACAGCCACGATT
>JAGFCB010000251.1 GCA_022394775.1 Candidatus Poribacteria bacterium | reverse complement strand
AAAAAGATGCACACCATTTTAGAGCGTTATCAAAAAACCTTTGCGAAAGATAGCGAAATGTCACAGGCTGCAAACCACCTGTTTCCAGATGGTGTGACGCATGACGGACGCTATATGACCCCCTTTCCGGTCTATATTACCCGCGCAGATGGGTCCAAAAAGTGGGGGCTTGATGACAAGGAATTCATAGATTATTGGGCCGGACACGGAGCATTGCTCCTTGGACACAATCCGCCGGAAGTTGTGGAAGCGGTAACAACGCAGATGCATCGAGGCACACATTACGGCGCATGTCACCCATTGGAATTAGAATGGGGTTCGCTCGTGACGCAGTTAATACCCTCAGCGGAACGCGTCCGATTCGTTAGTTCCGGTACAGAAGCAACACTGATGGCGATCCGCCTTGCACGCACTCATACAGGGAAGAATAAGGTGCTAAAATTCACCGGACATTTCCACGGTTGGCACGACAGCCTCATCTTAGGCGCGTATCCGCCTTTTGATATGAGTGTTCCCGGTATTCCACAGGAGGTGCGAGATACAACGCTATTATGTCCACCGAACGACATTGATGCGGTTGAAAGGTTATTGAAAACGGATAAAGACATCGCTTGTGTGATCCTCGAACCGACGGGCGCATCTTTCGGCATCGTTCCTACAAACGGGACATTCTTAAAGCAGCTGCGTGAATTGACCGAAGCGCACGGTGTTTTACTCATCTTTGACGAGGTTATCACGGGGTTCCGGGTCGCACCGGGTGGCGCGCAAGCGCATTACAACGTCGTACCAGACATGACAACGCTGGCGAAGATCTTGGCGGGTGGACTCCCCGGTGGCGCGCTTGTCGGCAAAACCGAGGTTCTCGAACTCATTTCAATGAAATCGGAACGCGACGGCTTGAAAATGCCGCATCCCGGTACCTTTAATGCGAATCCCCTCTCTGCTGCCGCGGGGATCGCTATGCTCAATATCGTCAAGACAGGTGAACCACACAAGCAGGCACATCGGACTGCAGACCGACTTCGCACAGAATTGAACAGCATTATTGACGATTACAGACTCGACTGGGTTGTTTACGGAGAATTTTCGGGGATTAGGCTACTCATAGGGCACGGTGAAAAAGATGTTCGTGCCTCCGATTTCGATCCATACACGTGGGATTATCGGAAGCTGAAAGGCAATAGCGACCCTGATATGCAGGAGCGTCTCCGGTGCGGGCTGTTGCTGAACGGTATTGATCTTGCTAATAACGGTGGAATGACAACAGCGGCGCATACAGACGACGACATCACGAAAACAGTTGCAGCGTTTGCACAGACACTCGAATGGCTGAAAGCAGAGAAAGCAATTTAGAGGCTTTTAATTTAGGGTCTCCTGGACTGCGCTCCATTCCATTACGCGCAGATTTCTGGTTACACTTCAACTGGGCTGGGGAATTTTGACCGTTCTTTTATCTATCAAACATTGAATCAAAACCTTAGCCCGTAATGAAGCAGATCGCTTATGGGCGAGTAGGCCGCAAAATGGAGGGCGGATTTACGGAGAGGGACGTTGGTCATTCAACGCATCTCACCGAACCGCAAGGTAAAATAAAAAATGAAGATGATTACGTATCGCGACGCGCTCAAGGAGGCGTTGGCAGAGGAGATGGAACGCGACGACGCGGTCTTTCTAATGGGTGAGGACATCGCTGAATATGGCGGTGCCTATAAAGTAACAGACGGACTGTTCCAAGATTTTGGGAAGGACCGCATCCGAAACACGCCGATTTCGGAAGCTGCCATCATCGGCACTGCACTCGGTGCAGCGGTTACAGGGATGCGTCCCGTCGCGGAACTAATGTACATCGACTTTACAGCGGTCGGTATGGACCAGATTGTGAACCAAGTCGCGAAGATCCGTTATATGGTTGGTGGGCAGCTCGATGTACCGCTCGTGATTCGGACACAGGGCGGTGCGGGGCGTTCCTCCGCAGCACAGCACGCACAGAGTCTTGAAGCGTGGTTCGTGCATATTCCAGGGTTACTCGTCGTGATGCCTTCTACACCCTATGACGCAAAAGGGTTATTGAAAACAGCCATCCGAGACGATAATCCGATCATGTTTATTGAGCATAAACTTCTCTATACAGAAGAGGGCGAAATCCCTGAGGAAGAGTATACAATTCCGTTAGGTGTAGCGGATGTCAAGCGTGAAGGTGAGGACATCACGATTCTCGCGACTTCACGGATGGTTCTGAACGCGCTGATTGCCGCGGATACACTCGCTGCTGAAGGTATCTCTGCTGAAGTCGTTGACCCGAGGACGTTGATGCCGCTTGATAAAGAGAGTATCCTCGACTCTGTCCGGAAAACGAATCGGCTGCTCATCGCCCATGAGGCTGTGGGTCGGGCGGGGTTTGGTGCGGAGATCGCCGCACTTGTCGTCCGTGAGGCATTTGATTATCTTGATGCACCGATTGAGCGGGTCGCAGCGATGCCGGTCCCTGTTCCCTTTGCGCCCGTGATGGAAAACTTTGTAATTCCGAACGCGGATCAGATCACTGATGCAGCACGCAAACTCGTCCGTTATGAAATCTAAATAAGAATAGATTGACGCTAACGAACTGCTGGCGCGTCTCTGTCGTAAGCGCGCCAGCAAAGGAACAGCATTGGCGTAAATTTAATTTGTCTCTGTTTTCTCCAATTTCCGATACATCAGTGCCAAACCGAAGGCGATCGGTGCCCACAACACTGTTACTACCATAGCCGTAATGGCGTATCCGGTGCCTACAATCGTCCCTACACGCAGTTTCACCAATTCAATCACACCCGCACTCCCGCCTTTTGAGGAACGATATCCAAACGAATCAATAACCTGTTTCGCCCGATAGCGAGAATCGTAAGAGAGCGGCATATAGAACAGTTCCTTCCCTGCCCGAAAAATTGAATAATCTAACGCTTTAAAAATCGTATACGCTGCTGTTCCGGTCCGAAGCGACGGAGAAATCGTCAGCACAAGGCTGCTGAAGAAATGGACTATAGGGATACTAAGATGAATATAGCGGAGTGCTACAAATCTAAGTGCGAGTGGTACAACCACGAGTTGTAAGATACCAGAGGCCAATCCGAGTTTTCCATAGACCCCACCGAAAAACCCTGTTCGTACATCCTTATCAGATATTTCAATTTCCGCTAATCCATTGAAACGGAGGTCCAAGACAGTAGATACCACCTGCGTACTTATGACCAATAGACCGAGAAAAATCAAATATTTGGAACGAAAGAGGGTTTTTACACCGACGTGCCCAAGTCTACCACCGGTCTCTTCTTTGCTGGGTTTCGGTTCGCCGCCAAACTTATAAGCAATAATACCCAGAACTGCTGTTGGTAGAAGGGATGCTGCTGTAAACAGTAATAATGCTTCAGAACCTAACACAGTTGCCCATTTGCTCACAAGCATACCACCGGCAAATGAACCCATAGACGCGACGGCGCAGAAAGGTCCATTAATTCGTTTTGCCTGTTCAGTCGTTAGCACACTGTTCACAAACGACCAGAATTGCTCAATGATTATCACAATATACGCTTCGCGAAACACATAGATGACCGCTGCAGCGAAATCCATCCCGCGGATAAGCGCAGTGTAGGACCAAAGAATTAAGGCGGCAGAAAAAATTGAGGTTATTGCCAAAGCACGCGTCGCCCCTTGCCATGAGAGCAAACGTCCGTAGCCGTACAGCAACACAAACACACTCGGCGGGACTGCCACCATACCCCGCGACAGGTTCCCCGCACCATACGCATCAATGAACAAAGAAGAGGACACGGAACGGATAAACTCGTAACCGAATAATACAAAAGCGGCAGCACTACTGATCGCAATCGCAGCAAAAATAAGTCGTCGTGGAAAGATTGAAAAAAAATCGGAAATAAGTCGTAAAAAATCGGAAATAAGTCGTCGTGGAAACATAGGTTGGATGGATCCCTTCAAAAAATTTTACCGTCTCGGAATTGTATCTTCGGTTGGACGTGGATTGTGAACCCAATGTCCGTTGGGATCGGTGCCTCTGGCGACAATCGCGCGTTGGTTCCAATCGTTTGCAGCGTGGACCTCCGGCGGTACGAACCGCATTGTTAATCC
>JAGFCB010000308.1 GCA_022394775.1 Candidatus Poribacteria bacterium | reverse complement strand
AGTGTATAATCAGAAACGCCCCCATTCGGCGTTAGGGTATTTGACACCTATAGAATTTCAAAGACAAACCTTCTCTTAACTTTACTAATTTTTGGTCTAAATAAACGGTGGCACTTCATTGTCTTAAAGAGGTTTTTTGAGAACTTAATTCGCGTTGCTTTACTTAGGGGCAACTTCGGTTATGAAAACTATGAAATTATCTTCATATCTTATGTCTTTCGACAGAAAACTGAACGGTTCTGGCAATATTCAACGCTATCTTGCATACCGCCTTTTTTTATGTTATACTATAGGAGGTTCCATACAAATCTGGCATATAGGAATTCAATAATGCGCATTATCCTTTACACGGGTAAAGGTGGAGTCGGCAAAACTACCATCGCTGCTGCCACAGGTGTCAAACTCTCCCAACTCGGCTATAAGACAATCGTAATCTCATTGGATGTCGCACATTCACTCCGGGACGCTTTTGATGACCATGAAAAACTCGTCTTCCAAGAAAAAGAAAAACAGATCCAAATCAACGACAATCTCTGGATACAAGAAATTAACGTTCAAGAAGCGATTGTCGAATACTGGGACGATGTGTACAATTACATCCGATCTTTACTGAATCGCTCAGGGCTTGACAGTCTCGTCGCAGAGGAGATAGCCGTATTCCCAGGAATGGAGGAAATTTGCGCACTTCTCTATATTAACCAGTATGTTCGCGAGAAAAGTTACGATGTAATTATCCTCGACTGCGCACCCACTGGGGAATCCCTCCGATTTGTCAGTATCCCGACGACATTGGAGTGGTACATGAACCACATTTTCAAGTTAGAGCGGAACCTCGCAAGGGTCGCCGGTCCCGTGATCGAAAAAGTAAGTTCAGTGCCTATTCCTCGGGATAACTATTTCAAAAATATCCAAGACCTTTTTGATAAATTGGAAGGGATTGATAGCGTCCTGACAGATCCCAAAATTACGACGGTACGCTTGGTGACGAATCCAGAAAAAATTGTTATCAAAGAGACACAACGCGCGTTCATGTACTTTTGTCTTTACGGACTCTGTATTGACGCTGTGATTATCAATCGCATTTTTCCCGAGGGCGTTGATGCGGCATATTTTGAAACTTGGAGACAGGCACAGCAGCACTATATTAAAGCAGCCATGGACTATTTCTCGGATGTACCCATCTGGAAAGTGGAGCTCTTCGCAGAGGAAATTATCGGGGAAGCGGGACTGCACCGACTCGCAGAGACACTCTATGCTGAGATTAATCCAGCAGATCAGTTTTCTAAGGAGAGACCGTATCACTTCCAAAAAACAGCAGATGCCTATCAATTGTCTATGCGCCTTCCGTTCCTGAGTAAAGAAGAGATTGGATTAACAAAACACGGCGATGAATTGATTATCACAGTTGGGAGTTTTAAGCAACATATCGCATTACCGCGGACCCTCGCGAATAAAAAAACGACAAACGCGAAATTAACCGGGGACCAACTCGTGGTTAAGTTTGAGGGAGAAATTAGGGGTAAAAAGGATAACTAAGAAGTGTATGGGCATTAAAACGGACAAAGTGGTTTTCGCTGTAACAGGTACCACACTTCTAACGTTCTTAATAGCAAGTCGCATTGGGACTATTTGGATTCTTTATCCAAATGTGCTGATTGCGATATTTTTATTCTTTTATTGTATTCGGCAGGTTGACGCAGATACGACCTTGCTCTCAAACAGCGCCATTTTTGGGTCCGTCACGGTACTAATATACGCGCCGATGGATAGGTTGTTCTCGTGGAAAGCGCACCTCATTTTCTATCTGCGTCCAGATTTTTTGGCAAATGTAACCACACCGATCGCGATAATCTTGAACTGGGTGGTGTTCGTGACATTGGCAGCCTACTGTTATCAAAGGCTCGTGGCAATTTTCCGAGCCCGTTTCGCAACTGAATCGGACACACCGAAGATCGGTCCTGCAATGTTGGCGGCAGTCATTACTGGTATCGGTGCTACGGTTGGAAGTATCGTGATTTACGCGCTCGGGGCAGCGCATCTGTGGCAATGGAATGCAATGCAGGTTGATCGCATACCACAGATTGCATCCGTACCGATTTTTGTGCCACTCGCTTTTCTATTCACCTTTCTGCTATGTCCGTACTTCTTCGGGGTAGCAGGCAGCTTTTTGAGGGAACAACACGCGGGTGTGGCGGGGATACGGTGTGGTATCTTTATGGGAGCATTCCAGTTTCTCTGTTTTCTGCTGTTCTATGTATGAAAATGGAACGCGTTGATTGCAAGGAAGGAAAATTAGAAGCATGCGAATTCGTTCAACAACGATTTTAGCCGTTCGGCGTGATGGTCAAGTCGCTATTGGTGGCGATGGTCAAGTTACACTCGGAGATACAGCGATTAAACACGGCGCACGCAAAATTCGCAAGATCCATAGCGACAAAGTACTCATCGGTTTCGCAGGTTCCGCATCCGATGCAATCACACTGTATGAAAATTTGGAGAAAAAACTTGAGCAGTACCGTGGAAATCTTCAAAAAGCGGCGGTAGAACTCGCACGGGAGTGGCGTAGCGATAGAGTGCTCAGACAAGTAGACGCACTGATGATCGCAGCGGATGCCAACGATGGTTACCTCATTTCGGGGAACGGCGACGTGATCGCACCGGACGACGATGTTCTTGCCATCGGTTCCGGTTCATCTATCGCGCTCGCAGCCGCGAAAGCCATGCTCAAATACTCGGACCTAACTGCAAAAGAGATTGTTTCAGAAGCACTTCAACTCACAAGTGAAATTTGTATCTATACGAATGCTCGAATTGAAATTGACACAATAAAGGAGGAGTTAACGGTTAACAGTTAACAGTTAACAGTTACAAGCGGGTTCGGGTTCACCAAACACCTTGCCGTAACCCCAACGTCTCTTAACTGAAAACTGACGACTGACAACTGATGACTAATAAAACCTTGGAGAAATCAAATGCAGCATGTGACAAGATTAATTTAGCGGACGCACTCACGCCGCGGCAGATTGTTGAGGAATTGGATAAATACATTATCGGGCAGTTTGAAGCAAAACGTTCTGTCGCTATCGCACTCCGCAACCGCACACGGCGACAGATGTTGGGCGAAGATATGCAAGATGAGGTTTCACCTAAGAACATCATCATGATAGGTTCGACAGGTGTCGGCAAAACTGAAATCGCACGCAGACTGGCGCGTCTTGTTGAGGCGCCTTTTATTAAGGTGGAAGCCTCGAAATATACCGAAATTGGTTACGTCGGTCGCGACGTTGAATCTATGATTCGCGATCTCGTTGAAACTGCGATTGGGCGCGTTAAAACCGAACAGGCAGAAGCAGTTGAGGAAAAGGCTCGCGAGGCGACTGAAGAAAGACTCCTTGATTGCATCTTTCCGCTGCCACGTTCCTTGCAGCAACGTCCGCACTTAGAAAAGGAAGCACTCGGTGAACTGGAGGAGGAAGACGATAGCGGTGTCCTCCAATTGCCTTTCGACCTCGGACCCGACGCGGAAACCGAAGCCGAAGAAGAGCGTGAGAGAGAACGAGAACGACATCTTAAAACCCGAGAAAAATTTAGAGAATGGTTGCGTGAAGGTAGACTTGAGGATAAACCCGTTGAAATCAATGTCAAGCATCAGAGCATGCCTTTTGTTGAAATCTTCTCGCCCGGCGGTATTGAGGAGATGGATATCAATTTCAAGGATATGTTTAGTAACATCCTCCCGAATCAGACGAAGAAACGGCGGGTCCCGGTCTCTGAGGCACGTACAATCTTAATCCAAGAGGAATCTGAAAAACTTATTGATATGGATGCTGTTATCAGCGAAGCCATTCAACGCGTTGAAAACTCTGGTATCGTCTTTTTAGACGAAATTGATAAAATCGCTGGCAGAGAATCGCGGCACGGACCCGATGTCTCACGCGAGGGTGTACAACGCGACATCTTGCCTATCATCGAAGGTAGCACGGTAACTTCAAAATACGGTGCAGTGCGAACGCATCACATTCTTTTCATTGCCGCCGGGGCATTCCATGTTTCAAGCCCTTCTGACCTTATCCCCGAATTACAAGGTAGATTCCCGATTCGAGTGGAACTGAAAAGTCTTAATAAGGGGGACTTTAAATCTATCCTCACAGAACCGAAAAACGCCTTGGTGAAACAGTATACCGCACTCCTGAAAACTGAAGGGATAGAGGCGACTATCACCGATGATGCGATTGACGAAATCGCTGCACTCGCTTTCCAAGTTAATGAAGCTGTCGAGGACATCGGCGCACGCCGCCTGCACACCATCATGGAGAAACTCTTTGAAAATCTCTTTTTCGACGCACCTGACCTCGATAAGAATGAGATCACTATTGATGCCGTTTACGTCAAATCAGAATTGTCTGAAATCGTCAAAGACCAGGATTTAAGCAGATATATCCTCTAAGCGGATTGTTAACGATGATGTTCCCGCTTGCGCATCAGGTGTGATTCGTGTGAAAGCAGCATAACCTTATCAGGCGACCCGCTTGCCGAGTAATAGGTAAGCGGGAGGGGAACTAACCTTGCGACCGTTCCTAATCTTTACCTTTCTATGCGTTTATATCTTGACTCTACCGACGGGCTACGCTCAAGATGTAACACAATGGCACACGCCAGAACACAATTCCCCTTCTTTGGGCACAACTCAGACCAACGCCATAGTCTTTTCCATTGATGGGGCACGACTCGCTGTGGCAACCCCAAACGGTATTGCCGTTTATGATACCTACACCGGAAAAGCGTTGGCCCTGTTTTCCGCACCCCTGAATAATGCGACCACGCTGGCATTCTCACCTGATAATCGGAGCGTTGCAAGTGCTAACGAAGATGCTACCATTGACCTCTGGAATGCACACACGGGTGAACACATAAAAAATTTTATAGGGCATACCTACCCTATTGTAGCGTTGGCATTCTCACCCGATAACGACACCCTCGCCAGTGGTAGTTTCAAAGAAATCCGTATCTGGGACTTAGCCGCAGAACAGTCTACCCGTGTCTCAGTCCTTCGAGGACACCGGGATATGGTTACCACATTGGCATTCTCACCCGATGGTAAAACACTTGCCAGTACAAGTTTTTATGGTACAATTCTGTTATGGGATGTAGAAACAGGTCAAATCCGACACAGCCTCTCCGCGCATACAGCGTCAATCGTGGCACTTGCATTCTCGCCTGATAACCAGACGCTGGCAAGCGGTGGATATTGGAGTCTGGACGCGGAGAGCACAATCCATCTATGGGATACACACACAGGGCAACTTCTGAAAACTGTTGAGGGACACACCGATCCGATCTTTGCTTTAGCATTCTCTTCGGATGGTCAGACACTCGCAAGCGCGGGTTGGGATAACGCAATCCGTATGTGGCACTCACGTACAGG
Source organism: Candidatus Poribacteria bacterium (assembly GCA_022394775.1). Taxonomy (GTDB): domain Bacteria; phylum Poribacteria; class WGA-4E; order WGA-4E; family WGA-3G; genus WGA-3G. The sequence continues at coordinate 30,268 of JAGFCB010000308.1, read as the reverse complement.
GCACTTAAAAGCAATTCTTGAAGGTAACGCTGGTCCGGTCCTCGCTTTAGCGTTCCTACCAGAGAAGCACGGCATTTATGAAACTACGCTTGCAAGCGCGAATCTTGACGGCGCAATCCAGTTGTGGGCACCAAGATCGGCAGATGTCAACAGGGATGGTATTGTAAACGTTTTAGATTTAACCTTGATTATCTCACGCTTCGGACAAAAAACGCCAGACCTTAACGGGGATGGCATTGTCAACATCTTGGATTTGGTGTTTGTTGCACAACACATTGGAGAATAGGAGGTTAATTTGTGAAAATCCAGCAATTACGTTTCCCTATGCGAGTACTTACTACGCTTGTTCATTTTTGTGATACCATCGAAACGCGGCTGTTTAACTTGGCATTGCTTTTAATTGCCTGCCTATTTCTGTCGAATGCTTATGCCCAAGAATATACCCGGATGGGTTTGCCCAAAGGTGCGAAACATCGTATAGGCAAAGGGAGGATACACAGTAGTCTTGCGTATTCGCCGGACGGTACTCGGATTGCTGCCGCAAGCTCGATCGGTGTTTGGATATACGATGCACATACCGGTGAAGAACTCGCATTGTTCACTGGACACACAGAGCCAGTTTTGTCAGTGGCATTTTCGCCGGATGGCAAGATCGTCGCAAGTGGTGCAAGCAGAAAATGGAATTGGTGGCGAGCAGACAGCGAGATTCGATTGTGGGACGCGGATACCGGCGAGCATCTTGCTACCCTGACAAGACCTCCCGAAATCGCGCAAAAGGGGGCAGGAATAGAGCAGCTTGAAGTCTGGAAATTGGTGTTTTCACCCGATGGCAAAACCCTCGCAAGCGCAAGTGGTGATGGGGCAGTGCGACTCTGGGATATAGAAACCGGACAGTATAGAACTATTGCAGAGGGGACTTTCGTCCCGTCAGTGGCGTTTTCGCCGGATGGAAAAACGCTTGTAGGTGGCGGGTGGGACTCACGATTCAACTGTGGGACGTAGCCACAGGAAAGCCCCAGACAACGCTGGAAGGACACATGGATCGCGTCCATTCTGTTGCGTTCTCGCCGGATGGCAAAACACTCGTCAGCGGAGGTTGGGACAAGACGGTTCTGTTATGGGATATAGATACGCGTTCCGTGCGTTATGTTCTCACTGGACATACATCAATTGTCACATCTGTTGCATTCTCACCCGATGGACAAATCTTCGCAAGCGCAAGTAACGACCAGACAATTCGCTTATGGGAGGCAGATACAGGAAAACTGCGCGCCACACTCTGGAAACATATAGGTGGGGTTGATAGGATTACATTTTCACCCGATGGAAAGACCCTCGCAAGTTCAAGCTACGATGACGAGACAATTCGTTTATGGGAGACAGATACTGGCGAACAACGGACCACTATTACAGGACATTGGCGTTTGGGAACCGCAGCGTTCTCACCTGATCAGAGAACTATTGCAATTGGGAGTGAACCGGAGGCAATCTGGTTATGGGATGTCGTTACAGATCAAAAACTTGCTACGCTTACTGGACATACAAGAGGTGTTACTGCTTTGGCGTTTTCACCGAACGGTAGAACCCTCGCGAGTGGAAGCTGGGATAAAACAGTCCGGTTGTGGGATGTGGCTACTGGAAAACTGCGTGTCACCCTTGAAGGACATTCGGACATGGTTAATGCTATTTCCTTCTCCCCAGACGGCAAGATTTTGGCAAGCGGTGGGAACGCTAATAGGTTAATTTATTTGTGGAATACAGAGACCGGAACCAGACGATCAACGCTCAATCCCGACACAACCGGTATATCGCTGGCGTTTTCTCCAGACGGTCAAACCCTTGTCGGAGGTGGCGGTGATAGGTACATTCGGTTCTGGGACGTGAATACTGGCGAACGCCGTATGATTATTTACGATGACGGGGGTTCAATTGATGGTGTGGCGTTTTCGCCAGACGGAAAGACACTTGCCAGTACGAACGGGCACGGGGTTTATCTGTGGAATGCGGATACGGGTCGACGGCGCACAACGCTCTGGGGGCGGACGGGGAACTATGGTACGCCCGCGTTTTCTGCAGATGGATCGGTCGTTGTTGCCCCTCAAATAGGGCACGGCATCTATGTGTGGGATGTCCACACCGAGCAGCTGCATGCTACATTGGAGGGACACGCGTCCGAAGCGATTGATCTTGCCTTTTGGCCGGATGATCATAACCTTGTTAGTCTCAGCCATGATGGCACACTTCTCCTATGGGACCTTGGGCGGTTCCTTACGCAAATGCCTTGGGATGTCAATAATGACGGAGTTGTGAATATATTAGATTTGACTTTTGTCGCCTCACGTTTTGGGGAAAATTCACCAGACCTCAACGGGGACGGTGTGGTTAACATTTTGGATCTGACCCTCGTCGCACAGCATATTGGAGAATAGGCAGCATCCGCATGAACCAGCAGCAAAATACGCTACGCAAGAGAATTTGCCACTTGACGCAGTCTCTATTGTATGGTAAAATAGCAGTGTCAAATTAGATACCAAAAAGAAGGACATATCCATGAAATTGCTACAAACAGGCACGTTTCTACTGGCGTTACTTGCCTTAGTTTCGCCCGTGTTTGCTGACAAACACGCGGTGGAAGAAACGCCTCCCCCGACTAAAAAATACGTTGAATTCACATTGAATGGCACCTACGCCGACACCAAGACAGTCAGCACCTTTGGGACTTCCTCAACGAAGACACTGCGAGGACTCTTTAAAAAATTAGATATGCTCAAAACAGATGATGAAATCGCCGGTGTTATTTTTAAAATAGAAGGGATCAGCATCGGGTGGGCAATGCTCCAAGAAATTCGCACCCAATTAAACGAATTCAGCGATGCAGGAAAAGAGACAATCGGTTACTTAGAAAGCGGTGGTAATGCCGAGTACCTCCTTGCTGCGACAATGGATCGCATCGTCCTAATGCCTACGGGAAGCCTTAATCTAACAGGCTTACGCGCCGAAGTCCTTTTCTATAAGGGACTCCTTGACAAATTAGACATCAAAGCCGATATGCTGGCAATGGGTAAATATAAATCCGGTGTTGAACCCTATATGCGGGACGGTATGTCGGATGCGTTCCGTGAGTCGATGACTGCACTACTTGATGATCTGTACGCCCAATTGCTGAACCACATCGCTGAGAGTCGAGACAGTATCACAGCAGAAAAGGCATCGGACTTGATAAACCGCGGTCCGTTCACAGCAGAAGAGGCAGAACAAGAGAAGTTAGTTGACGCATTGCAGTACTACGATGAATTGATTGCTGAACTGAAATCTGCATCCGACGACGAGGAAGTTCAAGTCGCCAAACCCAGTTTCGAGCGTAAGCGGAAAGTACCGGATATGAATAGTTTCGCCGGGCTTATGCAGCTGTTCAGTATGTTGAACCCACCTCAGCGTGCACAGGCTGCTGGTAAGAACCAAATCGCGCTTATCTATGCCAGTGGCCCTATTTTACCCGATATTGATTCGCCGTTCATTTCAATGTCAGCGATTACGCCAAAAGGACTAAAAAAGGCGTTTGAAAGGGCACGCACAGATGATGCTGTCCGATCGGTTGTGTTACGGATAGACAGTCCGGGCGGCTCTGCACTCGCCTCAGACCTCATCTGGCGTGAGGTGATGCTCACCCAACGCGAAAAACCGGTCGTCGTTTCCATGGGCAATGTCGCTGCGTCTGGCGGCTACTATATTGCAATGGCAGCGGGAACAATTGTTGCACACCCCAGTACCCTCACAGGTTCAATCGGCGTATTCGGTGGTAAACTGAACCTTAAAGGACTTTATAATAAAGTCGGTCTGACAAAAGAGATTATCTCACACGGTCAGAACGCGACGCTCTATTCGGACTACGGCGGTTTTACACCCACCGAGCGGGAACGCGTCGAAAAAATGATGAGAACCGTCTATGAAGATTTCGTCAGCAAAGCAGCAGCGGGTAGAGACAAATCTTTTGACGAAATTGATGAAATCGCACAAGGACGCGTCTGGACAGGTAAACAGGCGAAGGCGCTGGGGCTTGTTGACGAACTTGGAGGACTTGATACTGCGCTGTCTATTGCCAAGAAACAGGCAGGGTTTGCTGAGGACGACAAAGTTAACCTTATGGTTTTACCAAAGCAGCGACCCTTTTTTGAACAATTTTTAGAGCAGATGATTGAAGATACGGAGGGTTCGATTCAACTTCCACTACACTTGACATCAAACCATCCTATTCTATCTATGTTAGGCACACCGTCGCAGCATATTATTACATGGCTAAGTCTCTTTGGCTTTAAAGACGGAACACAAATCGTAACAATCTTACCTTATGATATTTTAATTCGGTGATCTTATGAAATCTAAGAGTGAACTTTCGGCGCAGCTTGCGAGCCAAAACTTGCCAGACCAAAATCGCGTAGACCTAACTGACGAACAGGTCGCTTTTTTTCAAGATAACGGATACCTGAGCATCCCACGCATCACGACGGATGAAGAGATTGAATGGCTCAAGGGCATTTACGATGAGCTCTTCACGGATCGAACTGGAGAAGCGCAGGGACGTTACTTTGATCTTGCGGGGCCTCGGGCACACAACGGACAAGAGACGTTGCCGCAAGTATTAGGACCAGAAGCACAATTCCCTGAACTCCGTGAGACTGTCTATTTCCAAAACGCGCATCGACTCGCCGCGCAGTTACTCAGTGTAGACACTGAAAAGGTTAGCGGTGGCGGGCACATGATTCTGAAACCCGCACACTACGGCAATGAAACCCCATGGCATCAAGACGAGGCGTATTGGAATCCCGAAGTCTTACCGCACAGCCTAAGTGTCTGGCTTCCGCTTGATAAAGCGACACTTGAGAGCGGGTGCCTCCAATTCATTCCAAAATCGCACAAAGGAGAGGTGCGTTGGCATCGGCACATTGACAATGATCCGCTCGTACACGGGTTAGTGACCGATGACGTTGACGTATCACAGGCAGTTGCCTGTCCGATACCGGCAGGTGGTGCGACGTTCCACCACTGTCGGACTTTGCACTATTCCGCACCGAATAGCACAGCAGCAGCGCGTAGAGCATATATCCTCGTCTTCGGCGGTCCACCGAAAAAACTGAATAAACCAGCGAACCGTCCGTGGCAAAAGGAAGAGCAAGAAGCACTCGCGAAACTGGAATCGTTAGCCGCACCGAACCGCAAGGAAGTTTAAAAGGATGAAGACGCGCGTATCTTGAAACGAAGTGGAAAGCGGATCTACGGAGAGGAACGTTAAATCTCCAACCCACCTTATCGAACCGCAAGGAAATATAAAAGTATGAAGATTATCTGTACCGGTATCAGCTGTTCGGGTCGCAAAGAGTTGATGGCAAATTTTAAAATACTCTGCATGAAACAGAAGTTGAACATCGGTTTCTTCAACGTCGGCGATGTGATGCACCGCGCCGCCGCAGAATCCCGGGTCCATTTTACAGACAAGGTACTCGATTCGGATCCAGCGGTTCTATCGTTAGCACGACGCACCGCTTTCTATGAAATCGCACGACGCGCTGAAGCCTATGAACACGTTGTCATCGGGTTACACGCCTGTTTTCGATGGCGTGGAAGTCTCATCGAAGGATTCTCTTTCAAGGATATTGAGATTCTTTTGCCCGATCTCCTGATTAACGTCGTTGACAATATCACCGATATATCCGGACGGATGAAAGAGAGTGCGCAATGGTCAGGTATGGATAACGCAACGCTCAATGTCTGGTTAGATGAAGAGGAATTCTTGACGCGACAAATCGCACATTTCACCGAAAAACCGCACTACACCGTCGCGCGGCAACACGATCTTGAGAATTTCTATGAACTCCTCTTTTCGCCGAAACCGAAATTTTACCTGAGTTACCCGATTACACTGCTCAGAGACACCCCGAAAGAAATCGAAAAAATCCGTGATATTGGCGAAAAATTGAGTCGTTCATTCATCGTCTTTGATCCACTCACGATTAAAGATATGGCACTGGTAACCGCTGGTGGCGATGGGACTGTACCTGCTGCGACTATGGGGGAGATGGATGATGGTGTGATTGAACAGATAAAAACGCGAACGATCTCACGCGATTACCAATTTGTCCACCAGAGTGACTTTGTGGTTGTCATCTATCCGACAGACAAATTGTCTCCCGGTGTTCTCAGCGAAATGAACTACGCGACGCGCCACAACAAACCGGTATATGCTGTCTACACAGGAACACGGAGCATCTTCTTTGAAAACTTATGCGACCGGATATTTGACACCTTCGAAGAGTTAGCAGATTTTCTGGAGACTACCTATAAGACCAACGAAAATTAATTGCCTCGATTCTTCATGAGATTATCCTGAAAGAACTTTGATCTTTACTATTTTAAAAGACTTTGGCGTTTCAGATAACGAGCGAAAATGTGAAAACCGGGAGGTTAATCGTTAAAAAATTGAAAATTGGTATTCTCTCTCGGGGCCCTCAAAACCACTCCACGCGCAGCCTCAGCGAAGCCGTCCTCAATGCAGGACACACCGCAGAGATTTTAGATCCCTTCGGTTTCTATCTCCATATCGGTGGCACTGGTAACCGCATCACATATTATGGCGGACAGGTAGAGGATTTCGATGTCGTCATACCACGGCTCAGCCGCACAACCGCGCAATACGGCGAAGAAGTCGTGGCGCATTTTGAATGGATTGGCACTCCTGTTATAAATCGCGCAAGACCCATCGCGGTGGCACGACACAAATTCCACTCCTTGCGTATCCTCGCACAACACGGTTTACCTGTCCCACCGAGCCTCACCGTCGGTTCCTCCGAATTTTTACAGAACGCCGTGGCCAAAATGGGCGATTATCCGTTCGTCTTAAAACCTTTTTACGGCACACACGGCAGAGGGGTTATGTTAGTAGATACACCGACATCGCTCACGTCAGCAGTGGATGCCCTCTGTGATTTCCATCACGATTATGTAATCCAACCTTTTATTCAAGAGGCAGGCGGGGTGGACATCCGCGTGCTTGTCGTAGGTGGTGAAGCAGTCGCTATGATGAAAAGAAGCGCGCCTCCCGGCGAATTCCGGGCGAATATTCATAAAGGGGGGACTGGAGAGGTTATCGCCCTGCCAGAAGAATATATCGACATCGCTATTAAAGCAGCGGCGGCATTGGAACTGGAGATAGCCGGTGTCGATCTACTCGAAACAAATCAAGGACCCGTCGTCTTAGAAGTTAATCCATCACCAGGATTTGAGGAACTGGAATCGGTCACCGGTATCGACATCGCTGCTGCGATTATTAAATTTGCGACGGAGTTTGCAGAAAAAAATAAGCGTCTGTAGGGGCTGGGTTACCCAGCCCTACGTTTGAAGTTTTAGCAATGTCTCTGTTTTTTCGGTTTTCTGCTCCGTTCCAAGCAACGATTTTTATTTTTCTTAAAAATCTAACGAAGTTGTAGCCTGCAACAACGGCGCAGGCGGATCTACGGAGAGGCACTCTAAATGACTAACCGGCTTGACCGAACCGCAAGGAAATATAAAAAATTAAAAATATTAATGTTCAATCACGAATTCCCACCGATCGGTGGCGGTGGCGGTTGGGTCAGCCATTTCTTAGGCAAACACTTCGCGGCAGCAGGACACGATGTACATCTGATTACTTCGCAATTTCGGGATTGCCCGAAACACGAAGAAGTAGAAGGTATTCATGTACACCGCGTGTCGGCACTGCGGAAAAACTCGGATGTATGTGCCGTACACGAGATGCTGACTTATGCGATAAGTTCAAGCCGCTACGGATTGCGGTTCGCTAAGCAGTTTCAACCGGATATCGTCCAAGTCTTTTTTGGGATTCCTGCGGGGGGCGGTGCCTATCTTCTACAAAAGTTCCGAAACGTGCCGTATGTCGTATTTTTAGGCGGCCGTGACGTACCGAGCCGGAACCCGGATCCACCTTATTATAAGTGGTTATACTTAATGCTGAAGCCGATGATCCGAGCGATTTGGAATAACGCTGCAACTGTTGTTTCATGTAGCGACGGTTTACGAGAACTCGCACGAGAAACGGATACTGATGTCCAAATAGAGGTAATTCCGGATGCTGTAGATTTAAAAACTTTCGCACCAGTCCAACGGGATGCTTGCCGAGAAAAAGTCCGAGTTCTTACGATCGGAAGGCTCATTCCACGCAAAGGTTTTCAATTTCTAATCCGGGCACTCCCGCAGATTATTGAGAAAGCGGCACCCAACTTTGAAATCGAAATTGTCGGCGATGGACCCTGTCACGGAGAACTTCTGAGATTAGCAGAGAATCTCGGCGTAGCCTCATATATCCACTTTACGGGGTCGATCCCGTATGCCGAATTGCCACAGAAGTATCGCGATGCTGACCTCTTAATTTTACCCTCGCTTGCCGAAGGGATGCCCCTCGTCGTTTTGGAGGCGATGGGGACAGGGCTTCCGATCGTTGCGAGTCGTGTTCAAGGTATTGATGAACTCGTGGCGGACGGCGTTAACGGCGCACTGTTCGATCCGGGCGATGTTGATGGACTTGCGCACGCGCTCACCAAGCTGATTAACGCCGGGGACGGTCGCATTGAAATGGGGACAGCGAGTGTGGAACGCGTCAAACCTTATGATTGGAAAAACATCGCCAACGCCTATTTAAGCCTCTATACTGATATTTTAGCCAAAGGAGAAGAATAAACATGCTTCGTGTGAAGATTCTCGCTATCGGGGCAGGTGGCTTACAACGCGCCTTAACCCACGAATTCGTTCATATCCTCAACCAACGGAATCTCTACGACGGTGGTATCTTCGTAGGGCAACCGCGCGGCACCGAAAAAGCCGATGCTTTTAACCGGCAGAATGGAACATACCATGTCGTCACGTTCGATCTAAGTGGTATCCACGACATCCAACAGGTTTCGAGCGTCGTTGGCGCGACGACACTCGCGACAGAAACCGGTCGTGAGCAGTTCTATGCCCAGACAGAAAATCCGCTTGACTTGATCCTCATCGGTGTAACTGAAGCAGGGATCGCCAAAGGCGAACTCGCAATGGATGTGCTGGATGAGACCCTCTACCGTTATTTCTGCCATCACGGCACAGATGCAACGCTCTGTGTTATCAATACCGATAACCTTCGGAATAACGGCGATATTCTCCGCGATATTCTCCAAAACGAGTATCCAAAACGCAGTGGTGGTTATACAGCCTGGCTGGCGACAAACGTCGGTTTTTTGAACGAAATGGGTGATCGACTCGTCCCACAGGTCTATGCTGTGCCTGATGAGATTCAGGCAGCTGCCCGGGCACAAATCGAAGGTCAAGATGAATTAATAACTTACGCGGAGCAGTCACCGGCGACACCGCTTATTCTGGAAGATTTGGAGAATCGACTCCGTGTACCCTTCGGTGAACTTGATGATTACGGCGTTATTGTCAGTCAGGAGAGTATTGAACCGTACCACGATTGGAAACTCCTTTTGGTGAATTCTGTGCATGTACCGGGGATTACACACAAAGGCACACTCTCTGGCATCGAATATGTCAACGAAGCAGCCTTACACTCAACGTTTGCACCGCACCTTGAACGCCTGATGAACGGATATGCTAAGATTGTGGAGGCAAACATCCCCATAGCCGGTAAAAGCGCGCGCGCATACTCGCTGGAATTCGTCGAGCGTATCCGCCGAGTCAAAGACGACAACGCTCGAATTAACATCATTGAAACCGTAAAACTCCGTGAGCGCGCCGCGGATATTGTTCGTTCCCCGAACTACGATGCCAGTACCGAACTCTTCAAATGCGATTTTGCCTATTCCTTCGCGACGGTCCTCCGATTTCTGACACCGCACGCAATCTCATCTCTTGATGACTACAGCGGTATCACCGATATCGGTACGGAATACGAAATCCGAGACCCGGATCGGACGATACAGGACATCCTGAGAGGTGCTTATGGTGCAAGCCAAATAGATGTGAAAGGACGAATTGCGTCTATTTTCGCAAATGCAGCATTGTGGTCACCCGCTGGAGCCGCGTTGCCGACGGGTTTGGACGGGAATCAGGACTTTATGGAGCGGGTTACACAGTATTACCATCGGCTGGTTAACGGAGAGACGTGTCTTGCGGTGTTAGAAAGCATTAATTCAGGTTGTGTTCTGATGTCATAAAATCTTTCCTTTTTCCTTAGGTTATTCGATCTTTATCTTTACGATCTCGGGGGTTTCGGTGTTTATTGGTTTGAATTTTGATCCAACCAAGATTTGAAAGTCTTTACCTTTCTTTCCATATCAAGGTGAATATAAAGGGATTTAAAGATCGTTCTCAACGCAGTTCTTGTGAGGCGGAAAATAACAAGTATTAAGGCCACACATGTAATCAGAAAAAACAGATAAATGACAATTTTCATGAGTGTTAACCGATCTTGACGATTTCGGCGGTTGTCTGTTTTTGGAGATGTGAGTTTGTATCCGCGTTTTCGGATTTCTCCAATAGCGGCACCTCTACACAGAACAACAAAACCGTCAGGGCACATTTATATTCAAATGCTCGGCGGCAGAAAAAGAAAGCAAGAACCGCGCGTTTGTAGTGTCACAGAGTGGTGAGGTTAATGTTTGGTGTAGGGATTGGGTCATCCAATCCCTACGAAGCCGATTGTTAAAGGCTAATAACCCCTTTTTTGCGTTGAAGCACTGCATCATAGAACCGCATCGTACCAACGCAGTCTTGGATACTTGATATCGGTTCCCGACCCTCACGAATCGCATTGACAAACTCGGTAAGACTGATACCATCACCCGTCAGTTCGCCATTTCGCTGATCAGAAAAGTTTGAGGTGAAACTGTTCCCAGATTCGGTAAAATGTTGGGCACCCCATAACCCGTCTAAAACAATGTATTCGTGCTGACCGGTAATTTCGATATAGTCATAATTCCGCTGCCATAACCGTTGGCTGCTCAGCTGCAAACTTCCCACCGCGCCGTTTGTATATTCTACACTGACAGCGAACGCGCCTTGCCCATCGACTTCGTTGTGAAAAACGCAGAGTTCTTTCACATCCGCACCGGCGATGTGTCTCGCTAAATCGAAGTGGTGAATCGCAAAATCGAGCAGATAACTTTTGACTGTCGGGTATTTCCCACTACAGAACGAGCAGAAGAGTTGTGTCAGCGTCCCAAAGGATTCGGTCTGCATGATCCGTCTCGCCTCACGCACACCGAGGCTGAAACGCCGCTGGAAGTTCACCATGAGCGTCTTACCGTGTTTTTCTGCGGTTTCTGCCAAAGCGATTGTTTCTTCAAGAGATGGCGCAGGCGGTTTCGGTGTGAAGACATGATACCCCGCCGCAAGCGTTTCAAGCACAAGCGGCTGCCGAGGGTCAGGTCCCATACTGATAATCACTGCTTCCAAGTCTTCTTTTTCAAACATTTCGTGCCGGTCGGTGTAGTATCTACCTGTACCGAATTTACCAGCAGCGTCTTTGGCACGATTTTCGTCGGCATCGCAAACGGCTTGCAATGCGACAGGGGCGAGATGAAGTGCGGGATAAATGGTGTGCCGTGCGAAACCGCCAGCACCGAGAAATCCAATCCGAAGAGGTTCCATATCTGTTTCCTTTAGTGGTTATCAGTTTTCAGTCAGGGTTGTGATTGTTGGACATCTTTTGTTAATCTTTCAACCGCAATTGGATCGCGACGTGACAAGAAGACGTTAGTAAATCACAAAGTAAGAAAAATTTGTGTGTAATTTAGCACAACCTTGGTGCATTGTAAAGACAATTTTGTTTCAGGACAACACCACTCAGCCTTCCCGAAAATCTGCTAAATTATCTTACGATTCTGGTGTCCCCAAACACAAAAATCCGCGTAATCCGCGATTCAGACAACCAACGATCGAAATTTCAATTCAACCTAATTGCGAAAATTGTGTCAAAAGATACAGTGCAAAATTTCGCATGCTTTATACAAACGCTAAATGAATCCCATCGAACCGCAAGGTAAATTAAATTAAAAACAAAAAACATAGCCTTGAACAACGTTCAAGGCGGAACTACGGAAATTGAACTTATTAATCAGAACAACCTGACCGAACCGCAAGGTAAATTAAAAACCCAACGGCGAAACTTCCGATTTGCACTGCTCCAAGGCGCTTTCATGCGTATTAACCTCGCGTTTGCGGATTCATCGACGGTGCTTCCTGCTTTTATCCATAAGTTAAGTGGTTCGGATCTTCTCGTGGGTTTAACCGGTTCAATGATGACAGCAGGGTGGATGTGGCCCCAACTGTTGATGTCTAACCTACTGGAACACCGTCCACGTAAAATGCCGTTTTACGCGCTCGGTATGAGCATCCGTGTTTTGGCATGGCTCGCCGTCTTTTTCTCTACCATCACAATAGGTGAGCAAAATCCGATGTTGCTCGCCGCCTGTTTTCTTGGACTCTACTTCTTATCCTCCTCTGCAATGGGTGTTTCGACGCTCCCTTACATGGACATCGTCTCTAAGTCCATAGAACCGCAACGGCGCGCCCGTTTCTTTAGCTTACGACAACTGTACGGCGGTTTTTTCGCCATCTGGGTCGGATTCCTTGTGCGTGCCGTCCTCGGAAACGAAGACGAATTTACTGGTATACTCGGAAGTATTACGCAAGCCTTCAAAACGTTCACGATGTACTTTATCGGATCTATCTGTAATATAGAGACGGATCTCGGTTTCCCCTATAATTACGCCTTTCTCTTTATCTGTTCAGTGACTGCAGCGTTTCTTTCATTCGTCAGTTTCTTAGGTGTCCGTGAACCGATTCATCCAGTCCAACCGGCGCGGCAACCCATCTCAGAGCATCTAAAGAAAGGACCGCATTTCCTCCGGACAGACGCGAATTACCGACGCTTTATTCTTTTCCGCGTCTTTGGACACTTCTCTGGAATGGCATCTCCCTTCTACATCCCTTATGCCCTGAACGAACTCGGACTTTCTGAAGCAACGATAGGCTTTTTTATCGTCTGTTCCGCATTGAGTGGTGTGATTTCAAACACAATATGGGGATATGTCGGTGAGAGGTATGGCGTCCGATGGCTCCTGATTATCACTGCAGGGCTGATGGGGATCCCTGCCGCCATCGCGTTTTTTTCTGGTGTATTACCGGTGTCGCTACAAATGCCAGCCTTTTTATTGATTTTCATAGTCGGCGGTATTTTGGGGAACGGCATGATGGTCGGGTTTATGGCATATATGCTAAATATCGCACCACCACGGAACCGTCCAACTTACATCGGCTTTATGAACACGTTACTCATGCCCGTGAGTTTCGCACCCGTGTTGGGTGGGCTTCTTGCTCCGCATATCGGTTATCGGTGGTTGTTCGCTATCTCGATCGGCATCTCTATCGCTGGTTTCCGCATCGCTACCGGCTTGCAAGAGATTATGCATGATAACGAAGTAGAAACTGAAACCGAAGCATAATACTTTGTTGCTCCGTCCTTTTACTCGATTTTTCTACGGCATATCTTATAGGTGTTGTGGTATAGTTAAAAAAAGAACACAGAAATCGTTCGCGGTCCTTCACAGATGGCATCTAATTCGCCTAAGAGGAGCCTGGCTGCATGAAACGCACTTCATTTTTTATCCTTTTAACACTACTTATCTTTTCAACGCTATACCTGCTAAGCAGCGTCGCCCAAGATTATACACAATGGGGTTTACCGGAAGGCGCAAAAGTCCGCATTGGCAAGGGTAGAATAAATGAAATCACATATTCACCGGATGGTACACAACTCGCTGTTGCAACTTCTATTGGTATTTGGGTCTACAATATGAGCACGCATCAAGGATTTCCGCTAACCATGGAAAGAGGCACTCCCGGACCTACCAAGAAGTCTCTTTGCTCCAGCGGAGCAATATGTCTATAGAGTCAGATGTAATTCTTTCTTGCACTCCAGCGGAGTGCTATGTCAGAACCACGTAGAAGATGCTTTGATCTATTTGGGGTCAAAAACTTTACACACCCTCTCACTCAAGAAAAGATGACACCTAACTGAATCTATGATAGAATAGCGAATGAGTGATAAGAATGAGTCAGTTGTCTGTCTATACATTTAACTTCATGTGCTGTCACGAATGCCCAATTCACAGCTTTCTGATATAATAAAGGAGATATGACAGATGAAAATCGTAATGGCGAATTTAATGCTTGTATGTGTCAGTTTAATTGTCTTGAGTTTCGTGTTTACCGGCATCAGCAACGGTGAATTTGATCTAAAAACTGTTGCCGGGATGTGGCTCTTTGATGAAGGTAAGGGCGATACCGCGGCGGATGCCTCTGAAAATGGCAACGACGGGGAAATTATGAACGCTCCGAAATGGATAAAGAACGGTAAATTCGGAGCCGCACTGGAATTTGATGGGAATGAGAGTAAAGCGCATGTGCTTGTCGGGAATTTAGAGTTGGCTGGGGAGGTCACAGTCGTTCTATGGGCGAAACCGAGTGATGTCGCCAATGATGATCGGTTAATATCGAATGTTAGTGGGCCCACAAATCCGGCCTTCGCAATTCGGTTCCAAAATGGTGCCGTTGACATTTGGGGCAAGGCATGGAAACCTGTCATCCCAAAATTTGATGAAAATAAATGGGGACACTATGCGTTTGTATTGGATGATGAAGGAAACGCGACGGGTTATTACAACGGCAAAGAAGGAGCCACAGTTACCGATACCTATGTTTTTACGGATATCAGTATTGGGGCAACTTTTTTGCATCAATGGGGACAATATTATTCTGGTGTCTTTGACGATATCGCTTTTTTCACTGTCGCACTGACTGAGGCTGATATTAAAACCATCATGACAACAGGTCTCAAATCCGCATTGGCGGTTTATCCCGCTGGCAAGTTAACCACTACATGGGGAAATATAAAAGCCAGTCCATAAGGATGAGACGCAGTGAAAAACAACTTTCATCAGATAGAATCTGGTTTACTTAAGATAATTCTCGTCATCCTGACAATGGTGGTGGGGTTCTCGGTTTCCTATGCAGAAAACCGAGTTGTGGGGCATTGGGAGGGACAGATTGAAATTCCCGGTCAACCCATCGCCGTAAAGATTGATCTCACTGTCAACGACGGGGACTGGAGCGGAACTATCGACATTCCAGCACAAGGCGCGAAGGGATTATCCCTGTCTGATATCCTTGTTGTGGAAGAAGATAGTAGTCTGCGTGTCAAGTTCTCAATTCTCGGCGTGCCGGGGAATCCGACCTTTGATGGAAAATTACAAGACGGTGCTATCAGTGGTCCGTTCAGCCAAGGGGGTGCCACATTCAGTTTCCGCCTCTCTCGTGATGTTGTCGTCAAGGATCCCGCAAGACCGCAAGAACCCAAACCGCCGTTCCCTTATAAAATCGAAGAGGTAGCCTTTCAAAACGGTACAGTTAACCTCGCTGGGACTCTGACGTTACCGCAAGGTAACGGTCCGTTTCCAGCAGTGCTCCTCATCTCCGGTAGTGGTTTACAAGACCGAGACGAGACCTTGGTCGGACACAAACCGTTTTGGGTACTCGCTGATCACCTGAGCCGCGCAGGCATCGCCGTACTCCGCGTTGATGACCCGGGTATCGGTAAGTCAACGCCGCACCCGAAACCGCCAACGACAGCAGATTTCGCAACGGACGTGGAGGCAGGCGTGGCATTCCTTAAACAGGACGATCGCATCGATCGTGTTGGGTTGATCGGGCACAGTGAAGGCGGTCTCATCGCAGCCATCGTCGCGAGTCGCAGCAATGATGTCGCTTTCATTGTGCTGATGGCTGGTCCGGGTGTCCCTGGTGCCGAGTTACTGCGGAAACAGAACGAGCGCATTTTCGATGCAGCGGGCATCGCGGGTGAGCGGAAACAGAATTTGCTGGTGCTCCTCGATCGATTGTTCACGATTTTAACTTCAGAAGATATGGCGGAGGACGCGCAGCGGCAAAGGGTCGAGGAAATTGTACGTCAGCAGCTCGAAATTAACGGTGTTCCTCCAGCACAACAAGGCGAGGCGCAGGTACGGATACTCGCGGAACAGTCGCTTACCCCGTGGATGCGCTACTTCCTTACTTTCGATCCACGGCCTGCCCTTGAGAAAATCAAAGTTCCTGTCCTCGCGCTGAACGGTGAATTAGATGTCCAGGTTGATGCCGACCAAAACCTCACCGCCATCACCGTTGCTCTCGAAAAAGGCGGCAATCGCAATGTAACTGTGCATCGTCTACCGGAACACAACCACCTCTTCCAACGTGCCAAAACGGGCTTAGTCAACGAATACGGTGCCATAGAGGAGACGCTCTCACCGAAAGTGCTTGACCTTATCCGAGACTGGGTACTGTCGGTGGGACAATAAAGTGCCCTTTTTCGCTTTTTAAGAATACATGCTAAGACGCTTTTCAAGAATACTATATCTCCAAATAGGGATTATCGAAAAAACGAAAGTTCATGATGAAAAAAACGTTATTTTCCAACTTTTTGACGTTCCTTATTGTTTTTTCAATGCTCCAGCTACTGCCCAACACCTTCGCCCAAGACAACACACAGTGGGGGATACCTGAGGGGGCAAGGACCCGACTCGGTAGAGGCAGAACAGGTGAGATGCGGTATTCCCCCGACGGGACGCTCCTCGCGGTGGCAAGCGGCATCGGTATTTGGCTCTACGATACCGCAACTTATCAAGACGTTAGCCTACTCACCGGGCAAAGCGAGCAAATCTTCAACATCGCGTTTAGTCCTGACGGAAAAACAATTGCAAGTGGGTGTTATGATGGGACTATCCGTTTATGGGATATTGGCACAGGTATACACAAGACAAGGCTCACGACGTATAAGATTAGTGTCAATAGCGTGGCATTCAGCCCGGACGGACGCACCCTTGCGTGTGGAAGTGACGATGGCACTGTCCGCCTCTGGGATGTGTATACCGGCGAACACAAGGAAACGCTCACAGGACTTGCCGATGGGATTACAAGTTTATCGTTCACACCAGATGGGCGCACCCTTGCCAGTGGAAACTACGATAGGACTATCCGCCTCTGGGATGTGTATACCGGTGAACACAAGAAAATGCTCACGGGACATACGAATACTGTCTACAGCGTGGCATTCAGCCCGGATGGACAGACACTCGCCAGCGGAAGCGAAGACGGCACTGTCCGCCTCTGGGATGCACACACCGGCGAACACAAGAAAACGCTCACAGGACATACAGGAGCGGTTTATCACGTAGCCTTCAGTCCCGATGGGCAGACACTCGCCAGTGGGGGTGCGAAAGCAGTCCGCCTCTGGGATGCGCACACCGCAGCACATCAAAAAACGCTCACGGGATATACCGAACAAGTCTCAAGTGTGGCGTTCAGTCCCGATGGAAAAACGCTCGCTAGCGGAAATGATCCTGGCGAGACCGTTGACTTCTGGGATGGAGACACGGGTGCTCACAAAAAAACGCTCACTGGAGATATAGGACGCGTTTTCAGTGTAGCGTTCAGCCCCGATGGAAAAACGCTCGCCGGTGGGACAGGTAAAAATCCGCCCCACTTGTGGGACGTGCACACTGGCACGCACAAGCCGGCATTCAAAGGACCGGCCCCAGTCTACTGCGTAGCGTTCAGTCCCGATGGAAAAACACTTGCCAGTGGGGGTTGGGAGGATATCCGCCTCTGGGATGCACACACCGGTGAGCGCAAGAGAATACTTGAAGGACATACGTTGTGGGTGAGAAGCATGGCATTCAGTCCCGATGGACAGACACTCGCAAGTGGAAGCGACGACGATACCATCCGTTTCTGGGAGGCGCACACTGGCAAGCTCACGAACATACTCATAGGACATGCAGACGGTGTCAAAAGTGTGGCGTTCAGTCCCGATGGGAAAATACTCGCCAGTGGGGGTGGAGACGGGACCCTCCGCCTCTGGGATGCACACACCGGCACATCCAAAATAACCCCCACCGGACATACAGATTGGGTTAGTAGCGTGGCGTTCAGTCCCGATGGGAAAATACTCGCTAGCGGAAGCAGAGACGGCAATATCCACCTCTGGAATGCGGATACTGGTGAATACAAGAAAACGCTCACGGGGCATACATTTTGGGTGACAAGCCTTGCCTTCAGTCCCGATGGAAAAACACTTGCCAGTGGGAGTTTGGACAGCACAGTGCTATTGTGGGAACTATTCAAGGCACCGCTACCAACTTCACGATGACAGCCATTCAACTGGTAACCTGAAATATAAGGGGAATTCGCTATGGAGTACCAAGTCCTCATTACAATTTCTATAGTCGTCGTACTGATGTTAGCAAATCAACTCAGTAGTGCAAGGGCAGCTGAACCCAAAGGGCTCATCGGACGTTGGGATTTTGACGATGGAACAGGCACTGATCTCTCTGGGAATGGCAACCACGCCGTGTTGGGTGGAACAACAATCTATTCACTCGGCGAAGGACGTGCTTGCATCGAAGTGATGCGGAAGACAGAACCAATGCGAATCCCTGTGTCGGAGAATTCGCCACTCGCAATATCGCGTGGCACAATCTGCTTCTGGTTAAATTCCGGGTCGGATAGGTCCAACATTCTCAGATACAACAACGACGCGATTGAACTTAACAACTATCGTGGCTGTTTTCAAGTGCGCTTCCGAGGTGAGAAGGATTTTGAATACTGGGAAGGCATCCTTGATTACGATTGGCCTAAGTACGACATGCGCGAATGGGCATTCTATCCATCTGTGAAAGCCTCTGTCGGCGATGCCGAATGGCATCTGTTCGCAGTCGCCTACGATGACACAGCGAAACAGATCGTCGGCTGGCGTGATGGTGAACGGATCGCAACAATTGATTTATCTACAGTGAACATGGAGCCGCTGCGCCGAGAGGGTTTAACTGAGATTCGGACCAGTGAAGACTTTACTGGCTATCTCGACGATCTCCGTATCTACAATACGCCGCTGACCGACGCTGAAGTTAGGCAGATTTACGACGAAACCAAGGACATCTATGTAGGAAGACGTGATACGAACGCTACCGAAAAAAAGCGGAACACTTATAAGTACCAAGAGGTGGACAGGACGCTCTATAAGGCGTGGCTACAGTTCAATCCACCCGCGACTGAACAGCCAAATCAGGATCTGTTTAAAAACATTGTTGTGGAAGGCACAAATTCGACTGTCCAGACGGCTGGTTCCGAATTGGCACAGGCGGCGGAATCCATGTTCGGTTTCAAGCCCTCCGTTTCAGAGACTGCCACTGTCGTTGGACCGAAGGTTATCCTCGGAACATCCGAAACCTCAAACTGGATCCGAGATCGTGCTGAAGACTTCCAATTGGATCGAATTGAAGGGGATGGGTTCGTCATCAAGGCGATAGAACGAGCGGTTGTTGTTGCCGGAGGAAAACCCGCGGGCGTTGTTTTTGGTGTATTCGATCTGATGCGTCGCATTCAAATTGGGCAGAATCCGTTTGGGCTTGATGTCCTGGAAAACCCGCAGGTGCCTATCCGTATGGTCGCACATTGGTCCTACTTCCGTGGACTTTTCGGCGACAGATGGCGAGGTGGCGGCAGAGACAACTCAATCTTCAGTTGGGAAGAGTTGCGCACCGGCGACACCAAATTAATCCGAGATTGGGTGCGTCTGCTGGCATCGTGCGGTTGGAACGCGCTCTGTCCGAGTGAAATTAACTGGCATTATCGAAACAATTTTCTGGAACATCTGGACGAAGTCGAAAAACTTGGCGACATCTGCCGCGATTGCGGTATTACACTCTATTGGAGTCCGAATTATCTCCTTGCACTCGACCCTAAAACCGCCGACGCACTTTATGAGAGAGTTCCCGACTTTGGTGGATACCTGATGAAACTCGGTTCGGAGAAACAGAACGGCGACCCGCGCCCCCCGATGGTCAACCGGATTGCCGACACACTGAAACCTTACGGTGGGAAGGTACTTGTTCGAGCATTCGTCTACGGCAACCTCCGATACACGCCGGAACCCTACCGAAATCTGATCCCCTACGATCTGTTCGCGCATGAAGATGGCAACTTCCGGGATAACGTCATTATAGTGCCCAAAGGCAGCCCTTTGGATTGGGACCTCGCGGCACCTATCCCCGCACTCGATGGCGCGATACAGAAAAACTTGTATGGCAGTGAACTCGTTATTGACAAGAGTTGGCCCGTCTCATGGGTCAAGAAGTGGAAATGGTGGTTTGAACAGGACACCTATCGCAACGGACCGGGGAGCTTGAATAAATTCAATGTCGATTGCATCATGGGTGTATCTATGATTGAACCCTCGCCAGCATGGACAAAATCTCCGTTGAACGCTGTGAACTATTACGGACTCGGACGACTCTCTTGGAATCCAGACTTAACGGTGAACGAGATTTACACAGAGTGGATTCAGCAGACATTCGGCGACGATCCAGAGGTGCTGCAGACAATCGAAACGATCTTGATGATGCTCGAAGAAGTAACCCGCAAATGCTACAACTATCGCGGTTACCGCGGTATCTGGTTTGATTCCAGCGACCCCGGTATGGCACAAGTCAAGACCCCCTATATCGTAAATAAAGGAGGAGCAGGTGTTATCACACCGGCGTTGCGTGAGCGTGTGTTAGCACAGTATGCACCAGGGCTTCGTGAGATATATGGAGACCGGTTACGCGGAGAAGCACACCTTACTGCCTTCCACTTCACAGAACATGATCAACGTCTCTCTATCGGCAGAACCCTCATACAAGACCTCTACGCCAACATAGAAGAGGGGGTTGAGATGGCTGCGCAGGCAGCTGAACTCTGGAAAACGCTTGAAGGTAGAATAGATCCGCACAGATACGAATACACCTTAAAAACCTTGGTAGATTATGCCGAATCCGAGCGCAGCCGGACGCTTAAGAAATGGGTAACGAATCTTGAAGCACATACCGGCAGAACACGCGAGGATACACTTGCAGAATTAACACAAGAAGCACTGACAAAGGTCGGCACCTATAACGTGCATCATTTCGGTGCCGTCGCTGACGGCAAATCCAACGATGCAGACGCAATCAACCAAGCCATCGCAGCCTGCAACGCCGCTGGCGGTGGCACCGTTTTCGTACCATCTGGGGTTTATGCAACCGGCTCTATCTACCTGAAGAGCGACGTTACCGTCGCACTTGATGCCGGTGCTACACTCAAAGCCCTACCTGACGCAGATGTCGCGCTGCTTATCGGTAAAAACCTTGAAAATGTAAGCGTCTACGGTCCCGGTTCTGTTGATGGAACAGGCAACAATGGTATTATGCTCCAACACTGCAAAAACGTGGAGATCCGAAACTTGAACATCCATAACGGTGGCGATTATGCTATATTTGCGACAAGTTGCGACGGTATGCTGATAGATAATGTCAACATCCGAACCGATCGGGACGGTCTCAACCTCTCCGAATGTCGTAACGTGACGGTTAGCGACTGTCGTATTGACGCAGTGCAACGCGTGTACGGAAGACCTGTCGGTGGTGGCGATACAATAAAAGCCCGCGCATCCGAGAACATCACCATTCAAAATTGTCCAAAGCTTAGTAAAAGTTAGAAATTGCTTGGGTGTACGGACATTTCTATTTTAGTTGCAATCCTATATCCATATTTGGTATACTATCTCGTAGAGAACAAAAATACATCCAACAAAAACATAGAACAGCCAAAGATACCATACACTATTCTGGAAATAGTGATGCTGTTTCAGTAAGACAAAGTTTCCTCCCTTCCGATTTTCCTTGACGAGGTTGTAAACCATTAATGTATCTCAATAAAAAGCTCACACTTCTACTTCTGAGTGGTGTCATATTATCCGTGACAGCAGGCTGCATCATAGATAGCTCTGAGCAATCTAAGCAACCTAAACGAGTATCTATCCTTAAGGGTGTCCAACATCGCACTAAGACTTTTACATCAAATCTACCGATCGTTATCATTGATACCTCTGGAAAATGGATTCCCGACGAACCTAAAATTCCGGCGCGGATGAAAATTATTTACGATAAATCCGGCGGTAAGAATACCCTAAACAGTAAACATGTTGATTTCGAGGGAAAAATCGGCATAGAGTTAAGAGGAAAAACATCGCTGGGGTTTCCAAAGAATCAGTACGGTGTTGAAACTCAGGATAACGAAGGCAACGATAAAGATGTATCGTTATTGCAATTGCCAGCAGAATCAGACTGGGTTTTAAATGGACCGTATTGGGATAAAACCCTCATGCGGAATTATTTGGCGTACGAGTTCAGTAATCGCATCGGCAGGTATGCAAGTAGAACAAAGTTTGTTGAAGTGTTCCTCAATGATAAAGGGGATCCAGCAATCCAAAACGGACACTATGTCGGTGTTTATTTATTGATAGAAAAGATTAAACGCGGGAAAGATCGAGTCGATATCCAACCACTGAAACCCTCGGACATCACCGGCGGTTATATCCTGAAAATCGACAAAAGGGATCAGTATGAAACCTTCTTCTTCACCCATTACACACGGTTGTTTCATGTGTATCCGAAAGGGCGCGAGATGTCCGATGCCCAAAAAGCCTGGATTCAGAACTATATGAGCGAATTTGAAACGACGTTGGCTGGAAAGGATTTTAAAGACCCCGAACATGGATACGCTAAGTACATAGATACCGATGCTTTTATTGACCATTTCATCATCAACGAACTTTTCAGAAACATAGATGGGTTCCGAAACAGCACATACATGTACAAAGACAGAGGTGGCAAACTGACAATGGGACCCGTCTGGGATTTCAACCTATCCATGGGCAACCCAGGTTTCAATGAAGGTTGGAAAACGGATGGGTGGCTGATTTATACAAACCCTGTCCCTTTTTGGTGGGACCGACTTCTACAAGACAAAAACTTCACACAGAAACTCGCCAAAAGATGGAAAGAGCTGCGGAAAGGTACACTCGCCACTTCAAAACTCCTTGAGGAAATTGATCGAACTGCTGAATATCTGTCCGAACCCCAAAAGCGGAACTTTCAGAAATGGCCCGTACTGGGGCACACTACGTTTGGGGACCCCAACCGTGGTGATGCGACATATCAACAAGAGGTCAAACAGATAAAAATATGGTTGAACGCCCGTCTGAAATGGATGGATAAGCATATTGCATCGCCTCGACGGTACTAACACTTTGAAACACCTGTTTGTATAGGATCCGACGGCTTGCTTCTAAAAAACAAGGCAGAACCTTTATAACGTGAGTTCGGCTTAAGAATTTTGAATCGGGAAATGGACTGCAAGTCCCCCTGATAAGGGGGATTTAGGGGGTTTTCTTCAATATAAACCCCTTATTTGGATAATATTTTACTTATAGTGGCTTTGAATGCTTAGACCGAGCTCGCGTTTCATAAGTCCTAAAATTGAAATTATGCATCTTTTGCACCTATAAATTGCGTCACTAATAATTAGAACCTTATTCTGTACGTTATTGGTGAATGAATTTTGCCCTCTTTCGTGCAAGTTAAATATAAAAGATGCCCCATTTTGTGCAGCCACTTTTGAACAGTGCGATATCGCTGAGATGGCACGGAATTTGCTGTTGTTATAGTATTAGCGTTTTGCTGAGGTGTTTCTTCACACTTTGTAATCGTTGATCGACGGCGTATCGTTAACGACAATATCACCTAACCGCATAGTTTCGCATTGATAACACGGAAGGAAATCTAATGACAACAACACCAAACACTGACACAATGCATGCTGACGATGTCGCCGCAATTGACGAACTACGCGATGTCTACGCCGAATTAAAACAGACACTTGCTAAGATCATCGTCGGTCAAGATCAGGTTATTGAACACTTAGCGATCTGCCTGTTTTCGCAAGGTCACGCACTCTTGATGGGAGTTCCCGGTTTGGCAAAAACATTGTTAGTAAGCCGGTTCGCCGAGACGATGGCGTTGGAGTTCAGCCGAATCCAATTCACACCTGACCTGATGCCGATGGACATCACCGGAACCGACATCCTTCAGGAAGTCCCCGGTGGTAAGCGAGAGTTCGAGTTCGTAAGAGGTCCGCTGTTCGCCAACCTCATTCTTGCCGACGAGATTAACCGTGCCCCCTCAAAAACGCAAGCCGCTATGCTTGAGGCGATGCAGGAATACAAAATCACAGTCATTGGCAGAACATACCAACTGACACCCCCCTTCTTCGTACTGGCGACCCAGAACCCCATAGAGCAGGAGGGGACATACCCGCTACCTGAAGCGCAACTCGATCGTTTCATGTTCAGAATTGAGGTAGACTATCCCGCCCGGTCTGAAGAAATAGAGATCGCCCGGACTACGACCGGTGCAGCGCTCCCAACACTTGAACACGTCCTGACGGGCGAGCGTGTGCTTGCATTTCAAGACCTTGTGCGTCGGGTACCGGTGGCAGAGCATATCTACGAGTTCGCCGTTGATTTAGTACGTAGCACACGCCCGAAAGACGAGGCATCACCTGATTGGCTAAAACCGCTTGTGGCTTGGGGTGCCGGTCCACGCGCAGTTCAGTACTTGATCTTGGGGGCGAAAGCACGTGCGGCTCTTAGTGGCAGCTACATGGCTCGACTTGAAGATGTCGTCGCTGTCGCGGATCCGGTATTGTCACATCGCGTCATTACATCGTTCGCAGCGGAATCCGAGAACATCACCAGCCAGGACCTCGTCAACCGTCTCGTTGAAGAGTTGTCGGAGCAGGGGTAAAAAATGGCACTGCAACTTAAACGAGATTATCTCAATCAGAAGGTCTTGGAACGTCTCTCCACACTCCAATTGCACGCCCGACTCCCGATGATCGGAAATGTGTCTGGTAAACACCGGAGTCCGATTCGCGGCTCCAGCCTTGAGTTTGCGGAATACCGTAAGTACGTCCCAGGCGATGATACACGCCGACTCGATTGGCGTGCTTATGCGCGTAATGATCGTTACTATATCAAGGAGTTTGAAGCCGATACGAACCTACGGATGTGTTTAGTCGTAGATACCAGCGGCTCAATGGATTTCGCACATAACGGTATGAGTAAACTCGACTACGCACGTCGTGTGGCTGGCACCTTAGCCTATATAGCTGCGCTACAAGGCGATGCCGTTGGACTCTACTGTGCAGGTAAAGAATTTCACATAGAAATCCCACCGAAACGCAGCGCAACACATCTAAGTGTCGTCCTTGATGAATTAGGAAGCGTGGAAGCTTCCGGTGAGACCGGGTTGGCTGACGTTTTGCACGAAACCGCTGAACGTGTCCCGCAGAGAGCACTGATTGTTGTCGTTTCGGATCTATTCATTGAACCCGGAATCGTCCGAAATTGTTTTGATCACTTGCGATTCCGTAAGCACGATGTCGCTGTGTTTCATCTTATGGAGCAGAACGAACTGGAATTTGAGTTTGATCGTCCGATGCGATTTGTTGACATGGAAGGCGGCGAACCTATACTCGCAGATCCAACTGTCATCGGTACGCAGTACCGGCGCGCAATGGAAATGTACCTTGAAAGTATGGACGAGGTCATTCGCGATACCGAGGTGGATTACCACCGTATCTGCATCCATGAGGATTACGGCGACGTATTGGCACGGTTCTTGTTAGGACGGACACCCAAAAAACACAAGTGAGGAGTAGTTATCAGTTGTCAGTCTGGTGAAAAAATCCAAAACGTAGCCCGTAATGTAATGGAGGGCGGATATACGGAGACGGACTTTTTCGTAAAAAACCTATCTGAACGAACCGCAAGGTAATTTAAAAATATGAGTTTTTTGCAACCCTTAGCATTAATCGCACTCCCTTTGATAGCACTGCCGATCATCATCCATCTGATCAATCAGCAGCGGCACCGCACCGTTCCTTGGGCAGCAATGATGTTCCTGATGCGTGCGAAGCGTATGAGCAGAGGCATGGCACGGCTTCGGCATCTTCTTATTTTATTAATGCGTGTCCTCGCTATAGCGGCTTTGATTTTCGCGATTAGCCGTCCACTGTCAGGTGGGTGGTTAGGTAGCGTTGGATTGAGTAAACCTGATGCCACACTGGTTCTTCTCGATCGCTCTGCCAGTATGGAGGTCCAAGACCTACAGGCGGGTGAGTCAAAAAGATCCACAGCACTGAAAAGGCTCGCACAATTGCTGGAGCAAGGCGATTACGGGACACATTTGCTGCTAATTGACAGTGCCAGTGGGCAGCTGCAGGAAGTTGATTCACCGAAAGTGCTGTTGAGTCTACCGGTGACCGAACCCAGTGCTACCAGTGCGAATATTCCGGCGATGCTTGAAACGGCTTTGGCGTATCTCAAGGCTAATGAGTCAGGGCGCGCTGAAATCTGGATCTGTTCGGATTTGAAGGAGAACGATTGGGATGTCCATAGTGGGCGCTGGAACGCAATTCGTGAGGAATTCACTCAGTTGGAAGGTGCGCATCTCTTCTTGCTGGCATACGCAGACCCACCTTCAAGTAACTTATCGGTCCGAGTAGAAAACGTACAGCGGTGGGAACGTGGCAACGACGCGGAGCTCGTCTTGGATGTAATCGTACGTACCGAAGGTGGATTCCTTACTGGGGCGGAAGGACGCATCGCCGCGCGGCGCGTACCGATTGAATTTGAAGTCAACAACGTGCGATCCGTGGTTGAAGTGGAGCTTGACACACTGGGCGCCTCTTTGAAAGGGCACCGAATCCCTATTGATGCGAAACTCAGTTCGGGTTGGGGATCGGTGAGTTTGCCGGGTGATGCAAACCCGTTGGACAATCGGTTTTTCTTCGTCTTTTCTGAGCCACCCGTCCGAAAAGCAGTCGTTGTCAGCGATGACGCAAAGGTGGGTGAAACGTTCCGTAGAGCACTTGCTATTCCGACAGATGTCCGAATACAACACCATGTTGATGTGATTCCTATGAACCGGGTCGCCGAGATCGACTGGGAAAATACTGGGTTGTTGATTTGGCAAGGAACGCTACCAAGTGGGTTGGTGGCGGAGCAGGTTCAACATTTTGTCAACAATGGACGCGTAGCTATGTTCTTTCCCTCGAAGTTACGGACATCGACGGGTACAGGCGACCAACTCTTTGCAGCACGCTGGGGGGGCTGGCAATCTACTACCGGTGAGCAGTCCGATACAAAAGGCGATATCTCATGGTGGCGCGGCGATACGGATCTACTGGCACACGCAGAGGGTGGAGATGCTTTGCCGTTGAGTGAACTACGTACCTACCAATATCGCGACTTTGAGAGCCAAGGGACACTATTGGCAAGGTTTGACAACGATGCACCTTTACTAACACGTGTGGCTACCGATCAAGGCGCAGCATATTTTTGTAGCACACTGCCCACAGCACAATTTTCTTCGCTTGAACGGGATGGTGTCGTGTTTTATGTCATGTTACAGCGGGCATTGGCTGAAGGGAGTCAGACATTGGCGGTAGCATCTCAACGCGACGCAGAAATTGATGTCCTTGCTGACCGAAATCAATGGGAACCCGTGGCTCCGACTGAGAACAGCTCCATCTCACAACGTGGATTGCATGCTGGCGTTTATCGGGACGAAGGGTATTGGGCAGCTATAAATCGCAGCCAGATTGAAGACAATGCAAAGACAGCATCTC
The DNA here is from genome assembly GCA_022394775.1 of Candidatus Poribacteria bacterium. Lineage (GTDB taxonomy): Bacteria > Poribacteria > WGA-4E > WGA-4E > WGA-3G > WGA-3G. Next base: position 2,617 of record JAGFCB010000308.1, on the reverse strand, counting down.
TTGAGGCGGTAGATGGACTGTTTGATGGATTGTCGTACCGGAGAATTGATGTTAATGTCGGGGATACATCTGCCTTAGCCAGTGAACTCTGGCGTATTTTCCTCATTGCGATGGCAGTGGTACTCATGCTGGAAGCGGTGCTGAGTTTGCCGAGCCGAAAAACTGAAAGTACACCCTTAATGGATCTCGCAGTCGCAGAGGGAACGACAGAATAGAAGAATGGTTATCAGTACGGTTTGCTGCGCAAACCTTTCAGTTATCAGTTTGCATCACAATGAGAATTAAAAAATGAGTTGTTAGACCACAGACTCTTAACTGATAACCGATAACTGACAACCAGTAACCGGAGATATGAGAATGCAAGAACAGCAGGGAAGTTTAGAGTTCCTCTCAAACAATTCTGTCACGGTCTTAGGACTAATTATTGTGATTGTGACAGGTGTGTTATGCTGGTTAGCATGGCACCGCAGCGGGTATCGCATGCAAACTGGCTGGCTGGAGTTACTCCGTTTTGTGTTGGTCTGCTTAGTGGTTGTTACCCTGAATCAGCCGGAATGGTTGAAAACGCAGCCTCCAGATCGGCGTTCGACACTCGCCGTGCTTTGGGATCAATCCAAGAGTATGGAGACGCGGGATGTTTTTGAAGGGCAAGATGTCTCCGGCGAACGCAAGAGCCGCACTGAGACGATTCAACCGCTGATGGCTGAGGAGGTTTGGAAAGCCGAATCTACATCTGATGATAGCAACGGACAAGCGGCAACAGATATCAATATAGTGTTTGAGCCGTTCTCTTCACAGTTAGATCCAGCAGATGAAGCAACAGACTTGAACGCTGGGCTTTCACACGTGCTTGACAATCATACAAACCTTCGCGGCGTGGTCCTGCTATCGGACGGTGATTGGAATGTCGGGAACTCGCCAGTAGAAGCAGCGACACGGTTTCGGATGAAAGGGATTCCCGTTTTCGCAATAGGTGTCGGGAGCAAGGTGCCACTCCCCGACCTCGAATTGGTTAGGATGGACGCACCGACGTATGGCGTCGCAAACAAGCAACTTCGCATCCCGTTTGTTGTGCGTAGCACCTTGGGTCAGGACCGAGATGTTCGTGTTACACTCAGTGTTGATAAGAAAGCGACGGTTACGAAAGTTGTCCGTGTGCCTGCTATGAGTCAAGCGCAAGAGAATATCGTCTGGATGCCCGGTGCGGAAGGGCAGGCAACCGGAGATTATACACTAAATCTGCGTATCGAGCAGGATGCAGAGGAATTAATCCCTGAAAACAATGAGATTTCCGCACCCATATCAATACGGAAAGAACAATTGAAAGTCCTCGTCATTGAATCTTATCCGAGATGGGAATATCGCTATCTCCGAAACGCTCTGGAACGGGATCCCGGTGTTGAAGTAACATGCCTCCTTTTTCACCCCGAACTCCCCGAAGTCGGTGGGGGTCGCACTTATATTAAACGGTTTCCTGACCCACGGGAGCTAAGCCGTTATGACGTTGTGTTTCTCGGTGATGTCGGGATAAAAGAAGACCAATTGACGGTCGAACAAACACGAGAATTACGAAAATTAGTCTCTGCCCAAGCGTCAGGGCTCGTCTTTATGCCGGGACGCGACGGCGCGCATGATTCGTTAATCTCCGGTCCCCTTGCCGACCTCTATCCTGTGGTCTTAGATCCAGCAACACCGGAGGGTGTGGGTTCAAGTATGCAGGGGTATTTCGCACTCACTGAGTCCGGGCAGCGCAGTTTGCTAACGCGTCTTGGGGATACAGACTTAGACAACGGCGAAGTCTGGCGGAAGTTACCCGGGTTTTTCTGGTACACGGGTGTTAAACGCGCCAAGGTCGGGACCGAGACGCTGGCAGTTCACGATCAAGTGGCGACTGCCTCGGGACGCGTACCACTGATTGTGACCAAAACGTACGGCACGGGTAAAGTCTTATTTATGGGGACAGACAGTGCTTGGCGTTGGCGACAAGGCGTTGAAGATAAGTATCACTATCGCTTCTGGAGTCAGGTCGCACGGTGGATGGCGTATCGACGACAAATGGCGCAAAGCAAATTGATACGGCTTTTCTACTCCCCCGATCGACCAAACGTCGATGATGTCCTGACGTTGCATGCCAACGCTATTGACAACGTCGGCGGTCCCTTGGACAGAGGTTCGGTTGTTGTACAAGCGATTTCGCCGTCGGGCAAAACGCAGACAATTCGACTTGAACCGGGCACAGAGGATATGACAGGTTTGTTCGTCGGTTCGTTTATACCTAAAGAGCCGGGGAACTATCGTCTCGTTGCGAGCAGTAGTGAAACCGGGGCATCTGTTCAAACGGATCTATCCGTACAAGGTCTAAATCGGGAGCAGCAAGGACGTTTGGCGCGTTTCGATGTATTAGAAGAAATTGCCAAGATTACCGATGGCAAACTGGTACCGATTTCTGAAGTACCGAGTCTATTGGAGTATCTCGCAGCCTTGCCAGAACCCGCACCGACTGTCCATCGCACGCGGATCTGGGCACACCCGATCTGGGCAGGGTTCCTTATCTTTTTGCTCGGTGTGTTCTGGGTCGCAAGAAAAATGAACGGAGCCGTGTAAATGATAAAGAACT
>JAGFCB010000207.1 GCA_022394775.1 Candidatus Poribacteria bacterium | reverse complement strand
TCAAAATCGACATCGATCTCTGGAAGCCGTTCTGTTTTACTTGCCTGCGCAGCGCGACTCGCTTTCGCCCCGCGATAGGTGCGCACGTCGTGGAGGTTGACTGTAGCAGTAACGACTTCTACATCTTTAAGTGAGAACTGAGAACCTTGTGCCAATATTTCACCATTTTGTGCAATCAACGCGCAGCCATCAAAATAGAGTCTACCGCCGTCACATCCTTGCTGGTTCGCATAGAGATAGACGCCGCCGTTTTTGGCACTCGCGTTCCGAATCAACGCGATGCGCGTATCCAACTTCCGTAATTCGTGGTGAGAACCCGATCCGTTAGCGATGATTTCGACACCAGCGTTACCGAAATGGATGTGTGGACTCATCGGGACAAAGAGTTCCTCACAGGTCTCCGCTGCCAAGCGCGTATCCGCAGTCGCAATTGCCGCAATACCGATCGGCACCTGGCGTTGTCCCGTTAATTCTGCGATCTCGCGAGGGAGTGTATACGGTTCTGTTGTCCAACCCTGTTCCCATGCTGTGAACCATCGGTGCTCCCGATAGTTGCCATCGCTCGCTAATATCATCTTCGGACGGATTAGCAGCAGCTGACCATCTAACACGAAGACCCGACAGTTGTAACGGATATTCTTGTGCATGATGGGCATACCAATATCGCATAAGATACCGTCGGTGTACCCGCCTTTGAGGATACACGCAAGCGATTCCCAACTGTGTCGCAGCGTGTCAAGTTCCAGAAAATGGTCTTCGCAAGAATAACCTGTGATTTCCAGTTCCGGTCCCAAACGATACCGTGCGCCCTGCGCTTTCGCGATCTCAATGGATTCAATGATACGCGCCGTGTTACCCTCAAAATCGAGACTCCACTGGTTCAAGTTACACGTCGCAAGCACTGCTTTCATGTTGTTAGTGACCAGTGACCAGTAAAGAGGGAAAACGAAGTGCTGTCGTTTAAATCTGATGCCTCAAGTCTTTCTCTTAACTGGAAAGCGAAGCACTGTCGTTTCTAACTCGTAACTGAAAACTGGTAACTGTTCCTTTCACGTTTTCTGCGGTTTCTTACGCGCCGCCGGGAACAAGATATTATTCAAGATGAGCCTATAGCCAGGCGAGTGTTTATGTAAATCGAGGTTCGTCGGAATCGTCCCCTCGCCGACAAGGTGGCGATAATCCTCTGGATCGTGTCCACCGAGAAATGTAAAAGTACCTTTCCCTAATTTTCCGTGGATATATTTCGCGTAGTTCGTGCCTTCCACCTGTCCTAAAATCGTGATAGAGCCGCGAATTGTGTCCATATTAAATGATGTTGTCTGCCCAAGATAGCCCGGCACAACGCCGACATGGTTTTGCGTGAGCATTGTTGGAATTGGATCATGTTTCGCCGCGAATTCAAAAAGTTTGAAATCTTCAACACCACTCTGTGCGTCCCTATCAGGGTTTGGGTTATCTATGTCAGAGAATTCATATCGGTTCGGATTGGTGTAGAGACTGAAATTCTCGAATGCCAAGGTGCGTTGGAAGTCAAGCCGCGTTTCGGCGTTTGCCTCAATCGGTGTCCCATCGAGTTCCGGCGCGACGATGTCAATTGTCCCGCCACGTGTCGCCAGTGCAATATCCAGCGTTTCTGGGGCTGAACACATCGCGAAGATAAATCCGCCGTTAGCGATATAGTCGGCTATCATCTGTGCTGTTTGTCCTTTGTGCTGTGCCACCCGCCGAAATCCTGCTTCCGTAGCAGCTTGCTCAAACATTAGCATGCGTTGTTGATACCAGACCTGTGTAGAAAACGAGGCGTGGAACTTACCGTGCTGACCGGTAAAGTCTTCGTGGTGCAAGTGGAGCCAGTCGTAGCCTTTTGCCTGTAGGATACCGGCTTGGACCTCTTTATCCCAGATTTCGTCGTATGGGATCTGAGCGTAATCCAACGCGATTTTAACCGCATCGTCCCAGGGGTCTCGGTAAGGTGATGCCTCTGATGGCGCGTATACGGCGATCTTCGGTGCCTTTTCCAATAAAATTTCGTCCATATTGTTCCCTTCAAGGACGGAATTTTTGATGTTCGTGTAGTCAGCGTCGCTCATCGGCTCAAAACGGACACCCATCAGCGCAGCGCGGAGTCGCACGTCTTGTGAATCTGGCAAAACGAACGCACCGCCGCGGTAGTTCAGCCACCAGTAGCATCGGTATTCACGCGGGACCTCTAATGCCCAGTACGTTAAGCCATACGCCTTCAGGTGATTTGTTTGCTTCCCTTGCTCCATCGGTATCAAAAGCCATTGCGCACTCGCAGTATTGACTGCAATAATGGATACTATCAATATGGAAAATCGGACAATGCGAGTTAATTGAATATAAGAATTTTTCATTACTTCTCACTTTTGGTATCGGTTTGGATATCGCTTCTTAAAATAGTGGGTTCATGTCCTAATACGATTCGACCGTTGTGCATCATCGGTGCTTCGGTATTTCCTGGGCTTTCTGTGTCAATTTTCCAGAGTTGACCGTTATTTTCATACAAAATCCAGCGCCCATCGGGTGGTATCCAAACAGGATGAGAACCCCCTCGTTGGGTTAACTGGCGTTCTGCTGGCACACCATCACCTGAATAGGTGATAAGCCAAACCTGTTGCTGATTGCCTTCTGTCCGTGTGAACACCAATTGATTCGGGTTGGAAGGCGACCACGCCGGTTGCGCATCATCTGCTGGAGAGATGACTATCGGTTCTACGCTCGTTTTCACTTGATCGAATGCGTAGATATTTCGGCTCTGTTTACCAGTCTCCAAAGTGGCGTTCGCATCTGGGTTTTCGATTGTTCCCGCTGTGGCGTAAGCGAGCATTGTGCCATCACTATTCCAAGCCGGTGTGAAACTCTTTAACGCGATGGATGGCACAACAAACTCGGATCCACTCGGAATGTGCCGTATAATAACGCGACTCCGATTGCCAACCTCTGGACGTGTATAGGCAGTATATTGTGCATCCGGTGAGATTACGACATCGCTTGCCATCTCTTGGCTACCAAGCAGTAAAGCCCCGTTCGGTGTATCAGGTCCACGGATAATAACGTTTCGCTCATCGTCTTGATACATAAGCGTACCGTCGTTTGCGACTGTCGGGTTGTGCCCAGCCCCTAATGGCCTGCTACTGCCATCGGGCGCGGTGCCCCAAATGATACCGTCGTAACCATAGTAAATGAATCCGGGTAATTGTTCGATTTGTGTGGAATCCTTCTGTTCTGTAGGCGTAAGGTCCCCGAACTCGCGTGTTCCTGTCTTATTTTTATCGATTTCCTTCTTATTCGGGGTGAATTCCTCTACATCTCCAAGTTCCCAACCTATTCCATTGGCTACCCAAAGGAAACTAATTCCTTGGGTCCAATATTTCCATTCCTCATTGACACGTCCATTGCGAGTGATACTAAAGACATCTTCAGGTTCACCGTAGCTTCTTTTAATTTCCCAACGTCCACCGTCATCAATCTCTGCCATATTGCCCTCTGTGTCGATATAACTTGCGAGGATATCTATATCAATATGGGCTGTCGTCTCCCCCGGAAAGACACTAACTGGCGTAGGTTCACCGCGTGTGGGGTAACGCGTGCCATACATCCCAACACCATCGCTTATACCTGTTTTCCCATCGTCATTGGCATCCATTACTACCATGACATAGTAGATACCCGGCAGCACATTGACTTGGTAATTACCGTTTCCCGTAACCGAAATCGGCATTGCAATCGGCGCGCTGAAATCTGGCGTATACGAAAGCGTTAAAATGCCGCGTTGAATCGAATATCCATCCCATGTGATGCGTCCAGCAATACGTCCTTGTTCAATGTGCGTTTCGATACCAGGGGGTGTAGCGTGGAGGTGTCCATCTGCATCGTAATGCGCACTTATAAGGAGTTCAATGTTCCGTTCTTCACCCGCTTCCAGTGTAATTGGTGCCGGCGGCTGTGTTGTGATATCTACTGTGCCATAAGCACCTAAACCGTCCCCTACGCTATATTTACCATCTTTGTTCGCATCAAGGTTAACAATAACATAGTATTCGCCGGGAGGCAGTAATATATTAAACGCACCACCGGCAGCAGTTTCACCGCTCGCGATAGGACTGACTAAGGTGGCATCAGCGTATACTTCTACACGCGCAGATGTGTTTTCAGGTAGCGACACTTTGCCTGTGAGTAGGCTTGACTTTTCTTGTTCTGCCTTTTTACGTTGCTGATAGGTCGCGGTAATTGTTATCTCAATGTCTTTCGTGAATTTGTTGGGTGAAATTAGGACAGGTTCTGGAAACTCGCCACGTCTTCGCATACTTTCAACACCGTAAAATCCGAAGTCATCTCCTGCATCCAGCTTATTGGTGTTATTGTTATCAACAATCGCCATTAGATAGTATTTACCGGGTGGCAAGTTCAGTGCCCACGCACCTGAACCCATCACAGAAGTGATAGCCGCACGGTATTTCCAAGATAAATCTGTATAGGCGAGGATCAAGGCTTTTCCATCTTTGGACGCAAAAGGTTTTGGGTTTTCCTTGTCCTGATTAAGACGAAGCGTGCCGCTGCAGCCCGATGTCGCCGTGCGCAAATCAACTTGAAACTGTTGCAGTTCGCTCGGTTGATATTCGGATGCTGGAATTATGTTAAACTTTCCATCAATACGCGTGGCGCGCGCTGTGATAGGGATCTCTATATCCCGAACTTTTTCTCTATTATCTATTTCGATGATCTGATACTTTTGTTCTTTGTTGTTCCACTCGGTTATTCCAAAGATACCAAGGCCGTCACCCGCATCAAAATTGCCGGACTTATCAACATCCACATAAGCGGCGAGATAATATCTACCCGGTTCAACACGAAGTGTAAACTGACCATCGCCGAGTTGTGGGATCCCGCTGATGTACAAATCCCGTAATTTTTCGTCTCGATAGGCAGATACGTTCGCGTGTGAGAGGTCGTGTCCATCCCAAACGATCCGTCCTTCTATGGATGCTGTCAACCGTCTTGGGTCAGCATTTTCTTGGGCGGAAAGATGTTGGCAGAAAATTTCGCTTACAAGCCCGATACCAATGACGAGTAGAAGCATCATCAATCGTTTCATGTTTTGTACCTTTTTCCGCGTTCTTTGCTTAGCGTTTGATTACGTGCTATTAATAGTAACATATACAGAGATAATTTGCAAGTAGCGGGTTACTCTCCATTCGGTTCACCTATTTCTCTTGACTCTCACTGCGAGGCAAACTGAAAATTGATAACGGATAACAGTTTTTCTGACTGCTGATACCCCTTTTCTGACAACCCCTAACTGACGACAGAATGCCTTTGAGCACTTGTAAAAACATTTGACTTTCGCGCTGAAGGTATGGTATAATATTTTAAAATTTACCTATGCGGGTAGAGATATGAGCCGTTCTCTGTCACTCAGGTAAACTACCCGTGTGAACCTCAACTTGCATCTAAAAAGGAGCCATTGACAATGAGAATAAAAGTCTACTATGTCTGTGCAATATTGCTGATGTTAAGCATGACAATATCGGTGTTTGCCCAAGACGCACAGGAAGAGCATTTGGTTGGATGGTGGTTGTTTGATAATGAAAAGGATGAGATAGGCAATTGGGAAGATATAACGCTCCACGGTGCCAAAATTACAGGTGGACAATTGGTTGTTGAGACTGGAAAATGGGCGCACGCCCTTGACTACACTGGACCTGACATCACGGAATTGTCGTTAGTAACTTGGGTGAGCTTGGACGACTACGCTAAGACAAATGGTTCCGCACTTACGCTCGATAAAGAAACTGCAGATCAATTCTGTGCGATCGTATGGGCTGAGAGGGTTGATAAGCAGTGGATGCCCGGGAGCAGCCATTTTCGGCGTACTGCTGATTTTCCCGATGCAGTCACAGAAAAACCGACTGGCGATATGGTTTACTTAGTGATTACATATAAGGATGTCAAAAACCAGTATGAGATTACCGGTTACCGGAACGGCGAGAGTCTCGGTAGTTTCAAAAAAGGTGATCTCAGGACATGGCCAGCAGGCGATGCCGAAGCGATTTGGGGAAAGCGACACGTAAATGGACTTGCCGGTCCCGGTGAACTCAATGCTCACATTGAAGAATCTCGAATTTACAATGTCGCATTGACACACGACGAAGTTAAGAGTCTTGAAATCGGAACGCTTTCTGTTGAACCGCAAGGCAAACTTGCAACAGCGTGGGCGGCCTTGAAAAAGAAATAATTTTTCTATAAACCACAAACACTATAAATTACGACGCATTTTTCAAGCGCGTATTAGGAGGATTTTAATGGCAGATGTAGGAAGTGCTGCACCGGATTTCACCTTGACAGGCGCAGTCAATCAAGAAGATACTGAAGTTTCACTGAGTGACTATTCAGGCAAAAATTTAATCGTTCTCTTTTACCCACTCGATTTCTCGCCCGTCTGTTCTGAACAAGTGCCGGATTTCAATAAGAATTTGGCGGCAATTCAGGCGAAAGGTGCGGAAGTGATCGCTATCAACCGCGATTCAGCCTTCGCACACAAGGCATGGAGTGAGGATCTTGGCGGTGTCGATTTTCCATTGCTTACCGATATGAATCTTGCTGTTTCTAAAGAGTTCGGTATGGCGCTTGAAGAAGTCGGGATTACCACACGCGGTGTATTTATTATTGATAAGGCGGGGAAAATAGTCTTTAAACACGTTGAACAGGCACCGCCGGATAATACACTGAGCGCAGAACAGGTCTTGGCTGAATTAGACAAGCTGCAGTAGATATTCTGGATTGATCATATCGTGGACAAAGTCCGCTTCGTCTTACTGAGCAGAAAAAGTGGGCATCCGGTGAAACTCGTAATCCATAATTGGGTATAATACCGATGCCTACTTCTCATTTTAACTTTGCATTGGCAGCGTCATTGAGGATGTGATATAATAGTGTTAATAATGCGGGTGTAGCTCAGCGGTAGAGCGTCAGCTTCCCAAGCTGAGGGTCACGGGTTCAATTCCCGTCACCCGCTTGTGCATTGATTTAAAATTGTGTGAAACTGAGGAAAACATGGCACGAAACAAACGACTAACCAAAGAAGAAATCCAAGAAGATAAATTTATCGAAGGGCTCCTGAAAGCCTATGCGTTTTTGAAGGGAAACCTTCAAACGATTATCATCGCAGTGATCGTCGTCCTCGTCGCTGTGGGGGGGTATGCCGCGTATTATCAGCATCAAGAGTCCCGTCGCGCGGAAGCTACCGTAACACTGCGTCAAGCCGCTGAGGCATACCAAAAAGCAGAGGAAAGCCTCTTCAACGCAGAAAAATTGGCGGAAAGCGAAGAACTCCTTAAAACGGCACAGACGCAACTTAAAGAAGTCTTTGAGAAATATCCGAATACAACTTTTGCCGACAAAGCGCGTTATCAATACGCCAATACCCTCTATTATCAAGGGAACTATGCCGAGGCGCGTTCACAATTCCAACAAGTCATTGATGAACACCAACCCGAAAGTCAGATAGATAGTTTATACGCGCAAAAGGCGATCGGCAACACCTACGAACAGGAACGGAATTATGAAGCAGCTATCGCTGCCTATCAAGCTAAGGCTTTTCCGCGTACACCGCAACTCCCACCAGAAATCCGAAAATTCGTCCTCGCAGAAGCCAAATCTAACCAAGCACTTGTTTATGAAAAGTCGGGTGATTTCGGCACCGCACGGGCTGTCTATAAAGAGATTATAGATGAATTCCGAAGCGCGCTTGAAGCCGGAATCGCACAGAAAAGTCGTGAGCTGCTTGAAGAGGCGAAAGCAGTTATCGCCGCTATTGGTGAACCGTTCGATATTGACATTTCAGGCGCTGAAAAATTGGAAGGCGAAGAACGCTACTATGAAGCTTACGTCGCGTATACCGACGCGATTCGGACCTATAAGGTAAAAAAAGATATTCAGGGCGGACTTTCCTCGGAACTCCGAAAGCAGCTCGGTAGTTTTGAAAAAGGAGCGGTGCAAGTCATAAACAGTATTCAGAACGCACGGCGCGCTGAAGATGAGGGGAGAGAAAGCTCAGCACTGTTGGGGTACGATGCAGTTGTTGAACTTGACACATTGGGGTTAAATCGCAAACTCTACGAAAACGCGCTTTTCCACCGTAAAAGACTTGAATCTGCGCAATAACTTTTTTATAAGGAGTTGTAATGGGACATAAATATGGTGTTATATTCCTTTATCCCACTAAAGTCGGTAGGATCCCTTTTTGCTGCGCGCTGATCTTAACCCTTTTCTCGCTTTCCTTGATTAGTGAAGCCGCGCCGACTGGACAACTCGCTTACGCCGTCAACGGGTTCGACGAGAATTTAGGACGTTTCGATTGGAATCTCTATACGACTGCAATTAGAGGCACTAAGGATTTAAAAGCGATACCTTTAAACCATAAAGGTGTGTATCCAGCGTGGGGACGGGAAGGAGAATTACTTTATTTTATACAGTGGCATGGCGGGCAAGCGGATGTCTACTCCATTGACCCCGAAAGCCCGAAAAATAAGAAGCGCGTTACACAGATTTCTGGCACATATCGGTTTCTCACTGTTTCTCCGAATGGCAAAAAACTCGCTTTCAACGGTTGGACAATGGAACAACTCCCCCAAGACAATCAGATATGGTTGCTGGATACCGAAACTGGGGAAATGGAGGTTATGACCCAAGTTCCGCACTTCGGATGGCCCTACTCTTTCTGGGGGATTTCTTGGTCGCCGAATGGAAAGAAACTCGCCTTTTCACTCTCCAGACCCGGCTGGTTAGAACACCTCTACATTTTGGACATTGAAACAAAAGAGATAGAAATCTTAACTGAACTCAATAAAGATTTTTATCCTGTATGGTCACCTGATGGACAACGTATCCTCTTCTTCAGGTGGAATAGAGAATTTGATACCTTCTGTACGATTGATGTTGAAACTAAGGCGATTACTACCTTATTTGATGTTGACAAAGCAACGGGATATTGGGCGGATTGGTCCCCTGAAGGAGACTATATGATCTATTCTCGGTGGGGTACCGTCTACCTATATGATTTCGAGAGTGAAGACACCGAAGAACTCGTCGAAATTGAGGGCAGTGTTTTTGTCATATCGTGGTTGCGGGATATTCGGATACTACCTGTTGAACCGCGCAAGAAATTGGTCACAACTTGGGGCGATATTAAACAGGGGGGCACTCAGTAATAGTATTTGCCATCTTACTATTTCACTGTACCTGCTTAACCAAGCGTACCTGAAAAGGACGAACCTGTGTTATCCAACGTTGAAAAAGCGTTAGAATACGATAAAATTAAAGCACTTTTAAAAAAGTACACCGCTTCTCAACTCGGGACAGCGAGGGTTGACACCCTTACGCCGTTTTATGACGTTGATAAGGTTCGCTACTTGCAAGCGTTGTGTAGTGAAACGAAGTGTTTTCATCAACTCTACGGCGGGATCCCGTTAAATGGATTAAGAGACATCCGCGGGTCGCTAAAGCGTGCTGCCAAGACCGGTTCAATTTTAGACGCTGAGGAACTCCTTGAAGTCCGAAAAGTCGCGAAAATTCCGAGCGACATTCACCGTACCTTTGAAAAACGCGAGCGCGAGGAATTTCCGAACCTCTTTTCCATTGTGGACGTACTGCCCGATTTTCCTGAATTAGTTGAGGCAATTGATTATTGCATCAATCCTGAAGGGGTCCTACTGGACAGGGCAAGCCCCGAATTGCGTAATATCCGGCGCAAGTTGTCGCGACTCCGTGAAAATATACAACAAAAACTCGAAGCCACCCTCCGATCACCAGAACATCAAAAAGCGATTCAAGAATCCGTCATCACCTCGCGAAATAACCGGTACGTCATCCCAATTAAACAGGAAGCGCGGTCATTTTTTCCGGGCATCGTCCAAGGACAATCCACAAGCGGGGCAACCTTTTTCGTCGAACCTTTGGGTGTTGTGCAGATGAACAATGAACTGCACGAAACCGCTGAAGCCGAACACCGCGAAATTCAACGCATCCTCCTTGGGCTCACCGACCGTGTCCGTGCCTATCTGTCAGAACTGGAATTGTCCCTTGATTTGTTAGCAGAACTCGATTTTCTGAACGCAAAGGCACGTTTCAGCCTTGAATTGGGTGCCGTTGAACCTAAACTGAATACCCATGGTATCATCAAATTGATTGACGCACGGCATCCGTTGTTGGAATTCCATCTTCGGCAAGCACAGAAGGTTGATACAGCTCCTGAAGCGGACGCGAACCTACCAGACCAGATCGTACCGACAAATGTTCATATCGGTAAAAACTTTAAGACGTTAGTCATCACCGGTCCGAATACTGGCGGCAAAACAGTCGTCCTTAAAACAGTCGGACTGTTAGTGCTGATGGCGCAGTCAGGTCTACATATCCCGGCGGAACACGGGAGTAAAATCGGTATCTTTGAGCATGTGTTTGCTGACATTGGAGACGACCAAGGCATAGAACAGAATCTGAGTACTTTCTCTTCACACATTACTAAAATCGCGGAGATGCTTAAAACGATTGAGACTTCCGATTATTCGTTAATTCTATTAGATGAGATTGGGGCTGGTACGGATCCGAGCGAAGGAACGGCACTCGGTATGGCGCTCCTCGATTGGCTCGGAAGCCGGCGGGTGAATACCATCGTCACAACACACTATGGGGCTCTTAAAGCGTACGCACATACCCAGCAATCTATGGAAAATGCCTCAATGGAGTTTGACTGGACGACGCTACGACCCACATATCGGTTACAGGTCGGCGTGCCGGGGAGTAGTAACGCATTGAAGATCGCAGCGCAATTAGGGATTCCATCCGAAATTCTTGATGAAGCAGAGGCACATATCGGAAACAACAACGTCGCTGTCGAAGATTTACTTTTGCGCTTACAGGAAACGCAAAGCGAATTGGATACCGAACGCGAACGCCTTGAAGATAAAATTCAAGAGGCTGACACAGCGTACCAGAAACATACAGAACTCCTTCAGACCTTGGAAGCTGACCAGCAGACGCTGAAACAGCAGTCTGAGAGCGAAGCGCGGAGCATCGTTGCTGGGGCAAGGCGCACCGTGGAAAACCTTGTTGCTGATATACGTAAGGAGCAAGCCTCTAAGGCGAGTATCCGAAACGCTTTCTCAAAAATAGAAACCGCCAAAAAATCACTGCAACAAGAGAAACCCAAGAAACAACCCGAACCCTCAAAGAAGGTCAAGATTGAGGTCGGTATTGGTGATAAGGTGCGAGTCAAGCGACTGAACCGATTCGGGGAGGTTATCGCCATTAAGTCCAACGGGAAAGTGCCATTACAAGTGCTTATGGGGGACATGAAAATGCAGGTCGCCTACGATGACATTGATTCAGTTCACCCGAAACAGAAAAGCGCGCACCTTTCGACTTCTGTCCTTGATATTCAGTATAACAAAGCCAGTGCCGTTAGTGCTGAACTTGATATGCATGGGATGAGAGCGCAAGAGGCATCGGAGCGCATCAATAAGTACCTTGATGACGCAATCCTCGCGGGATTTCCATCGGTGCGTATTCTTCACGGGAAAGGAACAGGTGCCTTGCGCCAAGTGGTTCATGCGGCCTTAAAAGAATATCCATACGTCGCTAATTATAAACCTGCGTCCTTTGATGAGGGCGGTGAAGGTGTAACCGTCGCTACATTCAAAGAGTAACATAGTTAGAGAACTTTGACACAAAGAGGTAGATCCATTGTGAACCGTTCTCCTAAAAGAAACCACGTGCCACGCGAAACGATCGACGAAATTCGGAGTCGAAGCGATATTGTTGAAGTGATCTCCGAATGCGGTATTGTGCTGCGTCCTGCGGGTCGCGATTACAAAGCGCTGTGTCCGTTTCATAATGAGAAAACCCCCTCCTTTACTGTCTCGACCGAAAAGCAGATTTTCTATTGTTTCGGGTGCCAAACGGGTGGCAATGTTATCTCATTCGTACTAAAGCATGAGGGGAAATCGTTCATAGAGACAATAGAGTGGTTAGCGGAACGCCAGAATATCATACTCCCGACGCAAGATGGCCGCGAAAGTGCTGCCCGCAAACGGTTCACAACTTTGGAAGAACTCAATCGCTTCGCAGTAGAACACTATCACCGCCAACTTCTCACCGAACGCGCGAGCGCGCCTGCGATGCAATATCTCAAACGTCGCGGTGTCCAGCCAAAAACACTGCGATCCTTCCAACTCGGATATGCAACGTCTGGACGACGGGAACTTGTGAAAATTGCGACGGAGAGAGGTTTTACGATCCAACAGTTGGTGGATGTCGGCCTAATTAAGGACGAGGACAAAGGACCTCAGGATCGGTTTTGGAATAGAATCCTTTTTCCTATTCAGAATGAACGGGGTGTACCTGTCGGCTTTGGTGGACGTGCACTCTCTGAAGATCATCAACCTAAATACTTAAATTCACCAGCAACGGTCCTGTATGATAAAAGCAATATCCTTTACAATCTCGACAAAGCACGTCAATCCGTTTACAAACAACAGCGTGTATTGCTTGTAGAAGGTTATATGGATGTTTTAATGCTTTATCAGTCCGGGATTGAGAATGTTGTGGCATCTTCAGGGACTTCTCTGAGTGAGAACCATGCGCGTTTATTAAAACGGTTTGTTCCTGAAGTCGTCATCGTTTATGACGGCGATACTTCTGGTTTTCGGGCAGCGCAACGTGGGTTACATCAACTCCTGTCCGAAGATTTACGGGTACGTGTCGCACTGCTTCCATCAGGCGAAGACCCCGACTCGTTTACACGGCAACACGGGGTTGATGCGTTCACAGAACTTACGGACAAAGCAATAAATCTCATAGAATTTCAGATTCAAACTGCTATTCAAAATCAGGACATTCACAAGGTTGATGTAAAAACGCAAATTGTTAAAGAGGTTACCGAGACACTCTTGAATCTCAAAAATCGGGTTGAATGCAGCGAGTACATCAAATATGCAGCGAAGGAACTCCATGTGGATGAAACAGTACTTTGGGATCAATTAAAAGACGCGGGGTTTAGAGAGACATCAGTGCCTCGTCAAACCGGTCGAGGAAAGGTCGCACCTCAGAAATTGTCCGTACGCGCGCAAATTGAACATCAACTTATTGAAGCATTAATTCAGGATCCAACGTTACTTTCGTACGTCAAACCTCAATTTGACTATCAACATTTCACGGAACCACGCTTCGCCAAAATATCGAAATTGCTCTGGGAGGCGGATATGGATGATGAACGTATGGATATTCAAGCCCTGATCAATGATTACGGTGATGAAGAGTTAAATGCCTTGGTTTCAAATGTGCTGCTGCGGGATGCATCTCCCCCCAACTTACAAGCACGAGTTAATGGATGTCTCAAGAAATTGCGTAATTTCCATTTACAAGATCTTGAGCAGCGCGTCCGATCACACGCACTCGCCGAAGGTGCCGATGAAAGGGAAATCCTTGAACAGTTAGTGAAACTTTCAAATGAAAGACGTGCCTTACGGAGTCGCGAGATAGCAGGCACTCACGATGAAAATTTAAACGAGGAAGGAGTTGATAATGGATTTTAAAGACCATCCTGCACTTGATTATCTTGATACCGAGGGCACTGATGAACTCGGATATGACGATGAATTGGCTGAGATCGCCGCAGTCAGCACCGGTTATACTGATGATTCAGTGAAAGTATACATGCGCGAGATGGGAAAATTTCAGCTACTCGATAAGACGCAAGAGGTTGAACTCGCTAAGCGGATTGAGGCTGGGCATCGCACTGTCCATGAAGCCACTTTCAGCACTGCACTCGCAATTACTGAGATTCGGAAGCTGCTCTATAAAATCGCTACAGCGAAAAAGCGGGCTTCTGATATTATTGATATGCACGTTTCCAGCACTTCAACGCAGAATAAAGAAAAGAAACTCCGTGAGCAGGTCAAAAAGGCGTTGGGTGTTCTTGAAAACCTTGAGATGGAACGTCTCACTATCGATACTGCCGCATCCACTCAAAATGGAAAACGGTCTCCGAAGAAATCGAAGAACCGCGTGAATCTCATTAAGACCCTTGAAGCCCTTAAAATTGACCGGGAAGAGATTAGTAAAATCTCTGACCTCGTTAAACAGGCAGAGTACCAGATCAGCACATGGGAAATTGAAATCCAGCAGCTACAGCAGAAATATGATATTCCTGATGAGTGGTTTAACGGAAGTAACGGCACTGAGCGGAAGTTTGAAACGGATGCTATGAGAGAGGCTTATGTAAATATTGTCCGCTTACAGCGTAATATCCGGCAACACATGAACGAAATTGGGATCCCTCGTGACCAACTCAAATCTCTCACCCAGCAAATTGATAAAGGCGAATCCGAAGCGCAAGACGCGAAGATGACTATCGTTGAAGCCAATCTCCGACTCGTCGTGAGTATCGCTAAAAGGCACAAATACCGCGCATCAGGACTCGAATTCCTTGATTTGATTCAGGAAGGGAATATCGGATTAATGCGGGCGGTTGACAAGTTTGATTACCAACGCGGGTATAAGTTTAGCACCTATGCAACATGGTGGATTCGACAGGGGATCACACGCGCGATTGCTGATCAAGGGCGCACCATTCGTATACCTGTACACATGCATGAGCGAATTAACAAAATTCGGCGCGTGCAGCGTTCGCTACTACAAGAATTAGGGAATGAACCGACGGCTGAACAGATTGCTGAAGATCTCAAAATCTCAACGAACAAAGTCAATGAGGCTTTAGCGGTCGCACCTGAAACTGCCTCCTTAGACACTCCTATCGGTGAAGAGGATGAGAACCCGCTCGGGGCTTTTATTATGGATGCTGACTCTCCTTCCCCAGTACAAGAGGCAGAATTGAATATCCTCAAAGAGCAGATTCAAGAGGTCCTTTCCGATTTAAACGAACGCGAAAGAAAAGTGATTTCTCTCCGTTTCGGGATTGAGGATGGTTACCCAAGGACACTTGAAGAAGTTGGTAATATCTTCGATGTCACACGCGAACGGATCCGCCAAATTGAGGCGAAAGCACTCCGTAAATTACGACACCCTCGACGGAGTCGTAAGCTTCGAGATTTTGTCCACTAATCTTAATTTGATTTTAAAGGCAGGATATAGTATAATTCCTATATCAAAACACGAAGGGCCCATAGCTCAGTGGTCAGAGCCACCGGCTCATAACCGGTTGGTCCTAGGTTCGAGTCCTAGTGGGCCCATATCCCTACGTGGGGCGTTAGCTCAGGGGTACGAGCGCTACCTTCACACGGTAGAAGTCACTGGTTCAAATCCAGTACGCCCCATCGGTTGCTGAATCAAGGAGACGGAGATGGGAAGCTGGGAGACCCCGCATTTCGTAGAGGCTGGGGTGAAAGCTATAGACTGCGACATCCATAACGAAGTCCCAACTTTGCAGACACTCTACCCATACATGTCTGATTTCTGGTGCGACTATTGTCAGAACTCTGGATTTAGAGGGCCTGATGCCAACGATTATCCGAGAGGCGCGCCGCTGACGACGCATCCAGACGCGGTTTCCCCTTGGGACATCGATCTCGCACATATACGTGAACGGCTCCTTGAGGGTTGGAACCTTGAATACGGTGTTCTCAATTGTGCCTATCGGGTCCAAAGCATTCATAACCCAGACCTTGCCGCCGCAATCGCGCAAGCAGTAAACGACTGGCAGATAGAACACTGGCTCGACCCAGAACCTCGACTCCGTGCTTCTCTTGTGATTCCAAGCCAGATGCCAGACCTCGCCGCAAAGGAAATAGAGCGTGTCGGAGAGCATCCAGGGTTCGTCCAAGTTGTCCTACCTGTTAGGTCTCGGACACCTTATGGGAATCGACGCTACCATCCGATTTATGAGGCAGCAGTCCGGCATAATCTCGCTATAGGTATCCAGTACGGTGGCGCGCCGGGTACCCAACCTTCACCAACAGGTTGGCCATCGACATTTTTAGAGGAATATAGCGGTATGACGCAGGTCTTCCAAGCACAGGTGATTAGCCTCGTCGCGGAAGGGATTTTCGACCAGTTCCCTGAGCTTCGGGTTGTGCTGATTGAGAGTGGATTTACATGGCTTCCCGCAATGATGTGGCGAATTGACAAAGAGTGGCGCGGGCTCCGAAACAATACGCCGTGGGTCAAACGTCCGCCATCTGAGTATATGCGAGAACATATCCGGTTTACCTTACAACCTATTGATGCACCGCCGACACACGCGCAGCTCCTTCAACTCATCGGGCAATTGGAATCTGATGAGATGTTGATGTTTTCAACGGATTACCCACATTGGCAGTTCAACACGCCGAATGAGGCACTACCATCAGAGGTACCCGGATCCCTGGCACGTAAGATTTTACATGAGAACGCAAGTAACTTCTATCAGTTGGAACTTCCACATCCCACTTCAAAGTCCCCCTGATAAGGGGGATTTAGGGGGTTATCTTCGGACTTCCGCATCCCACTTCAAAGTCCTCCTGATAAGGGGGATTTAGGGGGTTAAATTTTATAGCGTTCAGAGATGCTATGGATTTCACAAGAAAACGGTCTACCACAAGATATTAACTGACAACTTATACCCCATAGAGATCAACGCCATGGAAAACAAAAAAACGAAACGTTTGAAATATCCAGTAATTGATTGCGATATCCATAACTCTGTTCCACCGGGCGGGTTGTCTCCTTATCTGTCCCAGCGGTGGCAGGATCATCACACGACTTTCGGTCTCCGTGGTCAAATCGGCGGATACTATCCGCGAGCACTCCTGAATGCTGCACGGCACGACGCATGGCCCCCCTCAGGTCTCTCACCCGGCGCAGATTTGGAGTTCATGCAGGAACAACTACTGGATGCGTGGGATATTGAATACGGTGTGCTTAACCCGTTAATTCCTGTCGGTGAACAGCTGAATCTTGAGTATAGTGACGCACTCGCAAGTGCCGTCAATGACTGGCAGGTTGCCGATTGGGTAGAACCTGAACCCCGTCTACGCGCCTCCATTGTCCTTCCGTATGAGAACGGGGATCTCGCTGCTGCGGAAGTCCATCGGTGCGGTCCAAATCCAGCGTTTGTTCAGATCTTGCTCCTCGCGCGCACGCGGGAACCCCTCGGAAATCGAAAATATTGGAAAATCTACGAGGCAGCCGTTGAATACGATCTACCGATCGGTATCCATTTCGGCGGCAATCAGGGTCCCATTACAGGTGCTGGGTGGCCCTCCTACTACATAGAAGACCACGGTGGTATGCCGCAAGCCTTCCACACCCAAGTGATTAGTTATGTGTGTGAGGGGATATTTGACCGTTTCCCGACGCTCAAGATTGTGCTAATTGAGGGCGGCTTTGCATGGCTCCCACCGCTCATCTGGCGACTGGATGCCACTTGGGAAAAACTCCGATCCGAAATCCCGGATCTCAAACGCAAACCCTCGGAATACATCCGCGACCATTTCTGGCTCAGCACACAACCTATGGAAGAACCACCGAAACGTGAGTATTTCGAGCAGATGCTCGAACAGATGGACATGAACGACAAACTCATGTTCGCAACGGATTACCCACACTGGGATTTTGATGCACCTGACCGTGCACTTCCCAGTTTCCTATCATCAGAACTGCGTCAAAAAATCCTATCAGAAAACGCCCGCAACCTTTACGCCTTTGAAAAACTACTGATAACTGGCAACTGAAAACTGAAAACTATATACATGCCTAAATACGTCGTAGCAACACCAGACGAAATACCTCCCGGTGAACGCAAGATCGTCGAAATCGGCGGACGCTCCATCGGTATCTTCAACATTGACGGCGAATACTTTGCCATCCGTAACAGTTGTCCGCATCAAGGCGGTCCGCTCTGCAAAGGCATCGTTACCGGATTCTTAGAGTCACCGACACCAGGCACCTATCACTACACCCGCAAAGGCGAAATCCTCCGATGCCCGTGGCACAGTTGGGAATTCGACATCAAAACCGGGCAATCTTGGTGGAGTCCTGCCCAACGTCGCGTCAGGAAATACGAAGTCCAAGTCGAGAGCGGTGAAGATATCGAAGCATCCAGTGCTGAACGCGAAAAGGGACCCTACGTTGCCGACACTTTCCCAGTCACCGTTGAACAAAAGTACATCGTCATCGAAATCGATTAGGGCATTAGCTCTTCTGTAGGAGCGAGCTGCGCTCGCGACTTGCTAACCAACGTTCTTCCTGTAGGAGCGAGCTGTATTCGCTATCCTCCACCCTTCCAATCTTAATCCTCCGCTTCGCCATCAATCAACTTCTCCTGATCCCCCGGAGAATAAAAATACGATCCGGGTTTCCAATCCCCGATATCCCCGAGCAATCTCCGTTGCCGCGGCGTACACCGCTCCATAAGTTCAGGCGATGCCTTTTCATAATCAAACGGGCGAAAACACTGATGGCTATAACAATAGATTAAAGTTTTCCGAGCCTGTTCCGATCGGTTTGCGACAACACCGTGCCAGAGCGCATGCGGAAATACAGCAGCATCCCCCGCGTTCACACACAACTGCACCGCTTCCGGGATATACGGACCGTCCTTGACCCCCGTTTCAGGAAAAGTACGGTTATGGCTCCCCGGCACGATCGTGAAGTTACCGCTATCGGGTTTCTCAAGATCCGTCAAGAAATAGTGGATTTTGACTTGTAGCGGTGAACTCGATCGACTAACCCG
>JAGFCB010000114.1 GCA_022394775.1 Candidatus Poribacteria bacterium | reverse complement strand
CGTTTCTTCTGAGGATTCGGGTTCTTCTGCTGGCTCGTGTTCTGCCGTTTCCTCTGAGGATTCGGGTTCTTCTGTTGGCTCGTGTTCTGCTTTATCTGGTGCTGTAAGGTTCTCTGTGGATTCTTGCACAACGGGTGTTTCAATGGTAACTGGAGGTGTCTCTTTCGCGCCACAACCGAGGCATATAAACATCGTGAAGAGTGCTAACGCTATGAGAGGTAAAGACAAACATTTTTTCATTTTCATTTCTCCTGAGACGTGGGACAGTCTACCGACATATCCCCACTGGATTCATGACATTAATTTTGGATTTTTTCGA
Organism: Candidatus Poribacteria bacterium; assembly: GCA_022394775.1. Taxonomy (GTDB): domain Bacteria; phylum Poribacteria; class WGA-4E; order WGA-4E; family WGA-3G; genus WGA-3G. The sequence continues at coordinate 42,506 of JAGFCB010000114.1, read as the reverse complement.
TTTTTTCCTGGAGGGCATCAATCTCCGCGTTGGAGGTTAGCACGCCGATTTCGACTTCATAATGCCTGCGTCCGCCGGGTTCAATATATTGTAGCGTGCCGCGTTCACGTTCTTTTGCTCTACCTTCTACACCGCAGTTTGACGGTTCCAAACCGAAGACGTAAGTACCTTCACCGCACATTTTCCACTGGACAAAGTTTGGAAATTGCGTCTTGTGATAACGCACCGATACACCGATACCTTGTCCATTATTGAAGTTTCGGTTTACAAGTGCGACGTGGATATGATTATCGACATCTGGTTCCATTTCGTGATAGAAAGCCTGTTCTTGGAAATCGACAGTTGGTGGTTCGCAAAGATTATAATTGTTCAAGTGTGCGGCAGCTGTTTCGTCACGCGGTGTGATTTGTGAGGTGGGAGCAAGCAGTTCGCTGTCTTGGGTGAGAATTGGGAACCCGACGTTAATATGGAAGAGATACATGTGTGGTGAATCTTGGAATCCCAAATTTTCAACGACATCCTCAATATGCAACGTACGCGAACCCAATTCAGTCCAAATCCTGCGGGTGCGAGCGAGGTTTTCGCCCAAAGCGGCGGTCTCTTTAACTTTGCCTTGTGCCCATAACATGTAGCGTTGGCCTTCCCACCGGCTGTCGACCCAAATATTTTTTGCGGGGATATGCGAAACCCTGCCATGCAGCCCTAACGCTTCATCGTTATCTTCGTTAGGGACACCGACTTGTTGCATCCCACAGGTTGTCAGTAGACCGCCGTAGAAGCTGCGTAGCCAACCGAGTCCTTCGGGTTCATAATGTGCAGGATTGACATCGCCCGTACTTGAACGCCAACAGAGCGGAATCCCCTGATATTCAGCGTAGGAGATGTCCAATCCTCGGCTCGGTAGTACTGTAAAATTTAAGCCGCTCCCTGTCCGGAAGTCAATTGCATCAACGCCCTTTTCGTTGCCATCCGTCAGTTGATACATCTTGGCATGCGCAATTTGGGATACATCTCCAACGTGACGCAGCAGTTGCGTTCTGTCATACGTTGCTCCATATAGGTTTATCAAATTAAGGTTCTCCTTTTTGGTGCGTCTTGATAGTTTTAATTTTTTTTAAGGATATTGCGTTCAAACTCGCGTCAAGAAAGTGGATTGAAATTTTCTGTTTGTATACTGGAAAGAAATTATAGCATGGACAGGAAAAAAAAGCAAGTTTTTCGGTAGAGGCATTCAGTTATCAGGGCGGAAGTTTGGGATCCGTTGAAGACAAACACGTCGTGTCGCAACTGGGAGATCGCTCCTACAAGAAGCATCTACGAGCAGTAGATCAAAATTAGAGGAAAACTGAATAGTCTCGATTGGACACAATTTTCAGTTGTCTCGACCTTAGTTTTATGGTACGCTTAATGCAGTTGTTGTGTATACTCATAATCTAAAGTTATTTGTGATAAAGGGATTGACTGAATGCTTAAATTTAGCGAATTGAATAAAATTCCATTGTCTGAAATATGGAAAAACGAAGCAAGTGATTTTACTCCGTGGTTAGAATCAAATATCCAGACATTGGGCGACGCTCTCGGAATGGATCTTGAGATCATAGATAGAGAAGCGTCTGTTGGGGATTTTTCTCTTGATCTCCGCGCCCAAGACTTAGGAAGTTCAAGAACAGTTGTTATTGAAAACCAGTTCAAGCGAACTGATCACGATCACCTCGGCAAACTCCTTACTTATGCAGCCGGTTTTGATGCTTCAATAGTGGTCTGGATATCGGAAGACATTAGAGACGAACACCGCCAAGCATTAGAATGGTTAAATCAGCGAACAGATACAGAGACTCAGTTTTTCGGTGTTGTATTAGAAGTTCTGCGAATTGATAATTCAAATCCTGCCCTTGAATTCAAGCTCGTTGTCTCTCCAAATGAATGGCAAAAATCCCAGAAACAGAAAACTTCAACGGATCCTTCATCCAGAGGTGAAAAGTATAGATCCTATTTTCAAATCCTCATTGATGAACTAAGGGAAAATTATAAGTTTACCGGAGCAAAAGTTGGCATAGCACAAAATTGGTACAACTTTTCATCTGGATTTGGGAAGATTCGCTACGGTGCTTGGTTCGCGAAAGGTGGCAAAGTGCTAACATACGTAAACATCCGTCAAAAGATCGACGAAAAAAGAATAAAAATTTTCAACATGCTAGAAAATCGGAAGAGAGAAATCGGATCTAATTTTGGTAGCCCACTTGAATGGAGTCGCGATGCAGAGAAATCAACGTCCCGGATTGCTATATCGCGCGATGGAGACATTGAATTGCCTGATAGTGAATTAGAAGAAATCAGAAGGTGGCATATTGAGAACTTGCTAAAACTGAAAGAGGTGTTTCAACCTGAAATAGAAAAGGCTCTGGAGACACTCAATTCCAGTGAAAAGGAAGAATTATGAAAAAAATCACGGAGATGAACCCGGTTGAATTCCGCGAGTTATTGCATACTCTTGTCAGCGAAGAACTCTTCAAATCGCGAGAACGACTTGCCGCATTGTTAGGAAAAAATAGTTCACAGGAGGCACTATCGGCAGAATTCTTTCATTTTCACGGCGACGTTGAAGATCTGGGATTTTGGTTTGAGGCGTATGAGGAAGATCCACTTAAAGGACTTGACCTCCAGACACCACTCGCTAAAAAACTCAAGAGACAACGCGAGTACATCCTCACCAACCGGAAGACGACGCTTGAAGAGCGCATCCACAGACGGATGGGGGTTTATCTTAAAAGTGATCCCATGCCGGATAAGAAAGTTGTTGAGTTGTCTCCCGACGAATTCCGAGAACTGTTACATATACTTGTCACTCAAGATATTTTCTCCTCACGCGAACGACTCATGAGATTGCTCGAACAGAACGCACCCATCGAGCAGTTGGACGCTGCATTTCGCGAGTTCTTTGTCGCTTACGAACTCTTGGAACTCGCCTTGGAAGATTACCACTACGATCCAGATGAAGGGTTAGAGATGCAGCCAGAATTCGCAGAAGAATTGGACCAGCGCATAGCAGATTACGAAACTGGCAGGACTAAACCAGTCCCGATGGAAAAAATTTTCAAAAAGTTAGGAATCGAGTGATAATGTATACGTTAGTAACGGACCCACGCGCAGAATCGGATTTAGCGCGTTTGCCTTCTACAATCGCTCGGCGGGTTCGTAGCAGACTCGAGCGGCTATGCGAAAATCCTGACAATGAACATCACAAAGCACTAAAAGGTAAACACAAACAAAAATTTAGTTTAAGAGTTGCTAAACATTACCGGATTATTTATTCTTTGGATAGAAGTGCTAAAGAAGTAACTGTTCACCAAATTGGGCATCGTAGCAAAGTCTACTAAGTCGGCTCTATCTGGGACAGATTTAAACTATGCAAAACCCAACACAACTTCCTTTTTATGTAAGTTATATGAGTATTGACAAGGTTCATTGGTTCCTTGATCTCTTTGATGAACTTGGTATCAAAGTCTGGATTGACGGTGGATGGGGTGTTGATGCTTTATTGGGTGAATGCACTCGGACACACCAGGATTTGGATATTATCATCTCATGGGCAGATTCAGCAATCCTCACCGAGGCACTCTTCGCGCGTGGCTTTGCTGACATCTACACCGATGACCGTAAAGATCGAAACTTCGTGATGGGTCATCAATCTCATGGAGAAATTGACTTTCATGTCGTCGAACTTATCGCGGATGGCGGTGCGATCTACGGACCAGGAGAGATTGACTGGATTATCACCCAACCAGAGTTGAACACTGTAGGTTTTATCGGAGGGAGAGAGGTCCGATGTCTATCGGTTGATTACCAAGTACGCTCACACGCTGGATATACATTACAAGATACAGACTTTGCTGACCTACGGGCATTGCAAGAAAGATACGGCATTGCGTTGCTTCCAACGCAGATTAAGGAAAAATAATGACGAAATACGAATACAAAACCATAAGAATTAGCCAGAAAGGACTTGGCTTTAAATCCAGAAAGATACCTGATCTTGAAAGTACTCTTAATCGTGAAGGGAAAGAAGGTTGGCGGCTTTGTGAGGTAATCCAACCGGCAGCGGCTATGGGGGAAGCAACCGCCATAATTGTGATTTTTGAGAGAGCATTAGAACAAACTGAAAGTTGAATCCCCTAAATTTGTAGGAACACTGGTTCGCAAAGGCAGTATCTCTCTGCCAATCACGTGGCGCGATGAATTGCCACTATGAATAGCCCTTAAGTTTAGACTGGACAGAACACAGAATTTAATGCTTCCAGAAAAGGGTAACAACACCAGCAATCATCAAAGCGATGGACCAGAGTAGATCCATATTGAACCATGCTTTGCGAAGGAGTGCAAGCCCTACGACCTCGTAAACGATAACCGCCACAATCCCCGTCACGACGAAGAAACTGAGGGTATGTACCCCGACTGCAGACAGTAACACCACAGCGTTATCTGCCATGCCCATTGCCGCATGGTGTGTATGCCCTGATGCTTCAGCAGCGGGTGTCCGTAATAAAAGGGGTGCCAGCATCAAACCTGCGCCGTGTGCAGATGCCATCAGGAAAGACCAGATCGTTAAGTCCTTGAAGTTAACACGCATCCCGACCCATTTTGGGTGTCGCGCTCGGAAGAATTTGTACGCGCCAAAACCGAACAGAACGACTGCGCAAGCGATGCGAAGAACATTCTCAGGAAGTTGTTGCTGCGCCAAAGCGATGATAAAAACGACGACAGCAATAGATATAGCGTGTCCAAGTGCCATAGGAAAAAGTGCGCCGATAACCGCGCCCCTTCGTTTTTCCTGCATACCTAACGCAACCGCAAAAAGCCAGCCCATCCCCGGATTAATACCGTGAAATACGCCGAGAAGTGTGTAACTTAACCACGAGACAGTATCCATAAAATATCTCTTTTCAGTGATAATATAAGGGTGCGGCAAAAAAACTTGCGCACCCTTTTTTCAAACAGTATTGTAACGTCATGCGCACTTCGGGAGCAAGGTTGGAAATCTCGCCAGCAGTACGCCGATCAAGAATATCATTCGATTCTTACGAGTAGCAAAAAGTATCAGAAGAACTATCGCCGCCTTGCAGTCGAATCTGATGGGCGCGACTCTCGCCGAAGTCTACGAAGAAGTTAGGATCCAATTCCAGTCCGCCATCCTCTGTATTCACATCAGCCTTCACCATCCATCCGTTTGCGCCTTCGGGGTAAAACTGGTTATCCCATGCGACGTAGAGGGAATTAGTGAAGTAGAGGCGTTTGCCATCTCGACTCAATTCAACCATCTGCGGACCGCCACTGACAGGTCCAGCAGCCGGGTGCGGATGTGATTTTGTAATTCCGCCTATTTCGAGAGTTCCGGTATGCTTTGGATTAAACGGGTCAGACACATCGTATTGTAGCAACTCCCCAGTGCCCCAACAAGAGACGTACAGGAACCGGTCATCCAGCGAGAGGATATGGTCGGTGACAAGCGGCGGAATCATCCCGATATCCTTCAAAGCAGGTGGCAAGTCATCTGGGTTCTCAGGTGCTTGTGCGGGAATATCAATAATTTTTTGAATGCCCCAATCGTCTCCATCTTTATACCATGTCCAAATGGAGCTCGACAGGTCGTTCATATTCAATACCGCATTAACGAACCCGTGTGCCTTCGTTGGGTCGTGCGCGGGACGTAACTCTAAAATCATCTGATAGTCGTCGCCCAAATCCAAGGTCTGGATATTCTTGCGGTGTCGGATATCCCAGATATGGATTTTGTGTCCGAATTTGCGGGCACCTAAATCTTCAAGGCTTACGCCGTTTTCAATCATTGCCGGGGTACCCCATTCGCTGGTGACGGCGACATCGTACCCCAAGTGCCACCAGAAATCGTAAGAGAGGGATTGTGGACCGCGTTCCACTTCCCACTGCCCGAGAATATTGAAATTGTAGTGATCCATGAGGAAAATCCCGCCAGGACCTTCTTCAGAACCTGCTGAAGCCAGCGCACTAATATAGATACCTTCGGGACCGCAGTGTACTGTATGTGGACGCGTATATCCGGAACGTCCCTCAACTTCATCCGCTTTTATGGTCTTCACGAGTTGAGGTGCTTTAGGATTCTCTTTCACATCAAGGATATAGATATGAGAACCCCGTAATGCTGGCACAATGAGGTAACGCCGTTCTACATAAGGGTGTGGGGCGTAGGGGCAGAGTGCAGCACTACAAGCATTCCAACCGAAGTGATGAATTTCGTCGCGAACGCCGAGTTCCAGTTTATTAACAATCTGTCCATAGGTATCAGATGCTGTGTTGAGATCAACCACACACATCGCGTCGGGCTTGTCGTCATCTCTTGGTGCAGCGACATAGGCGACATCTTCGATAGGTGCCTCAATCGCCATCTTGGGTGATGGATAAAAAGTTGGATCAGGTTTCCACTGTTGTAACAAGTTTATTTCTCCTTTTAGTTTTTAGTGTGATGCGTCTGCATCGTTTTTTCCGCGGTCAAGCCAGCCGGGTAGCCTAACACCTTCGGAGAGTTGCCACGCGGTCAAATAGAGCGAAGCCGTCCAACGCACAGATTCCCGCGCTCGGTCATTTGTAAAATCAACCAAAGCAGGCGTCGGGTTTTTCAGATCTTTCCAATCTTCGGCGAGTGCGTAGACGCTATCAACCAGACTGAATCCGGCTTTGATCTGCGTTATTATCGCTGGCATCAAATCGCCGACAGCCTCTATCTGTTGTGCTTTCGCGAGTTCTGTTGGATTCAGTTTCAACATCTCAATTGCCGAATCAACTTTCTCATGGATACCAGCATGTAGGCGTGTTCCGTCTGCTTGTTTAATCCCATCAAAATTAATGGTGAGGTGCAGCGGTTGACACATATCCTGTGCATAGTGTGCAAGGAAACCTGCATAGAGGAAGCATTTGTTCTGAATCATCGGATTATCGGGCCATTTACGATGCTCTGCAAAAGCAACAGCGAGGCGTTCTGTCCATTCTGCCAATGCGTATGGCAGTGTGCCGACGGCTCGCGGTGCAATCCCGAGTTCTGCGCATAATTTAATATGTGCCTCGCGTCCCTCTGGTATCGGATGCCCTTTTAGTAATTCGACATCAATGTAGTGTTCGCCGTATTCAGCCTGTCGTGCGTGTGGCGTGCCACGTTCCTTAGAAATATCTGGGTCATAAACACAGTGGGCGATCATTTTTTCAGCGGATCGAAAAAACTCTGGCATCTCTTCAGGAAGTGATTTAACGGCTGCCTGTGTAAGAATATCGTGTCCGCCGCCCCACCATGCCCAGACGGGTGTTGTAAAAATAAGTGAAAACAGAATCAATACATTACAAAAACGTCTCATATTTTATTTTCCTTGCGGTTCATTCAGATGAATTGGTTAAGTACCGTTAACCACCTGTGCCTGCTTCGCAGTGAGAAAGCAAAGTGCTGTCGTTTAAATGCAGGCTACAATTATCAATAAAACTGTACAATCCATTTGTTTAGTCTGCCGTCAGATATTCAGCGGGACTCGCTTCTTGCCATTGGAACTGAAGTTCGGTTGTTTCATGAGGCTTAAACGATGTCGTGACTGTCTCAACGGCAGGTCCAACGATGTCAATTTCATTCAAATCCGCGGTGCCGTAGCCCAATTCATTTGCATAATGGAAAAGCCCAATTTCCAATGGCTCAAATCCCATTGCTTTTGTTGTAACGGCATCTGCCGCAAATACGTCACCACTCACAACAGCGATGCCGAGCGGAACAGAGTCGGTGCCACCGGGTCCGTTGCCTTGTAGTCCAAGGGTACCATCAACGATAGCGATATCGGGTTTGAGGTGGCGTGAAAGCCGCAGTAAATTGATATTGAGCGTCTGTGCCTCGCGTGGTAGCACCCGATCTGCGTGGCTATGATAGCCGTGCATTTTGATCCGATCCTCCTTATGTAGGGTGCCCATAATCATATTCTTCATTGCGAGTGTTACAACCCCGGCATCGTGTGTTTTAGCGATAGCGACGGAGATTGTACAAGGACAATCCAGAACTGTCTTTGGCATCCGCACGGTATCTTCCTCACGCCCAGATAGAAAGACACTGGTTTCTACCCATTCAGTCTCTTGATGTAAATCAACAAGCCGGATCGGGATATCGTATTCGGCTTGAAGTGCTTCATAACCGAAAACTTGGAACGCCTCACCAGAAAATTTTTCATTCGCGCCTTCAGCGACAATGACCTCTTTCGGTGGTTGGGGTGTACTCAACAGAAAATCCAACGCGCCTCGCATCGCATCCACGTGCGACGAAGCGAGTTGATTGGTACTGGAGAGGAAATTCGGTTTCAACAGTACCTGCTCACGCACTTTTGGTGTGAGTTCCTCACGTATATTGTCCAACGCTTCAAACACGTTAGAACGTCGCCTGCCGGTTTTGGCAAGTCCAACTTTGGTGCCCATCTGTTTCTCCTTTAAATCGCGCTCTTAAAAAGCACGTCTACAGGGATTGGTAAACTGTTAGTCAAGAATGTGCCTTAGAAATCCAGAGTGTTTTTCTAAGAGTGCCTTTGCGTCTGTTACGTTCAGTTCTTTCGCGAGTATTACGATAGCCAGTTTCGCTCGACCGTCCGCTTGTGCTAATGCTGCCTCAGCTGTCTCAATGTCTACGCCCGTAGCGGCTTGAACAATCCGAATGCTCCGCGCGACAAGTTTTGAATTAGAAGCATGCACGTCCACCATCAGATTATTGTAGACCTTGCCGAGTTTTATCATAGAGACGGTTGTGAGCATATTCAGGACAAGTTTCGTGGCTGTTCCTGATTTCAATCGAGTTGAGCCAGTAATAATCTCGGGTCCAACAATGGGTGTGATGAAATGCGTCACCCATCCCTTTAATTGTTCAGGTGGCGGCACACAGCAGAGAAACATCGTTGTTGCGCCGATAGCATGTGCCTGCTTCAAAGCCCCGATAACATAAGGTGTCCGCCCACTGCTTGCGATTCCAACGATTACATCTTGCGAGGTGAGCTGCAGTTCTTGGACAGCACGCGCGCCGCTTTCAGGTTTGTCCTCTTCGCCCTCGATTGAGCGACGCAAGGCGACATCCCCACCCGCAATTATGCCTTGGACCATCTCTGGAGGCGTACTGAAAGTCGGCGGACATTCGGAAGCATCTAACACGCCGAGTCTACCGCTTGTACCCGCGCCTACATAAAATAACCTGCCCCCCGCGCGAAATGCATCCACACATAAATCAATAGCATGGGTAATTGCATCAGATGCTGCTTCTACTGCTGCGACGGCTTTCTGATCTTCTTCATGGAAAATCCGAACAATCTCTGAAGTTGACTTCAGATCGATGTCGGTAGAATTCGGGTTTCGTTCTTCTGTTTCTTTAATTATGCCTTGCGGTTCGCTCAGGCTGGTTTGGATATTGACATGCCTTTCCGTATATCTGAAGAAATACCCAAGCAAAAACCCCTCCACTTCATTACGGGCTAACATCTCGAAATTTTTAATTTTCTAATTATACCTTGCGGTTCGGTCAGCGGGTTTTACTATAAAAACTAAGAGATCATCTTGACCAAACACGGTGTCCTTCTACAAACTGGCTTGCGCTAATAATACAGCACCATACGCGGGTTCATGTTTGGGGAGCCGTACGGATACCTCTGGTCGAGCCTCCGTAAACCGTTGGCGGAGTTTATCAGCAAATACCGGTTGATGGATAAGGTTGCCACCACTGAGAACAACATCAAAGGGTTCTATGAATTCTAACTGTTTAATCACACTCTCTGCAGCGCAAACGAGTTCATCAGCAGCCGCGTCAACGATTTCGCTTGCAACAGCGTCCGTCGTTCCGGCAGTATCAAATACGACTTCCGCCACTTGTGCAATTTCGTCTCGACTTGCGGCGTGTGCCCAGCGAATCAGGTTACCTGGTTCGCCGAGTTCGAGCTTATCAAGAATCCGATTTGTCAATTCGGTTGAATAACCTCTGCCATCAGCAGCACGAGCAACGGCACAGAGTCCTTTTATAGCGATATCGTAACCACTTCCTTCATCACCGAGCAGATATCCCCATCCGCTTGCGCGTGCTTCTTTACCATCAGCGTTAATGCCATAAACAATAGCACCAGTCCCTGAAATGACAATCACACCGTGTTGTTTCTCAGTACCCCCAACGAGGGCAATGTGTGCATCATGCGTCAGGATTCTTTGGTTTTTGCTAATGCCAAGTTCATCACAAATCCTGCCAATGATTTTCTGATCTTCAGCACGCCCCAAACCTGCCATTCCGAGGCAGAAACGGATAGAACTTATTGACGGGATTCCTGCTTTTTCACAAAGTTCTTCGACAACGTTTTTCAAAATCGCTTGCGTTTTCGGTTCACCAACGACGTGGTAATTTGAGGGTCCCGACTGCGCTTGTGCAAGGCATCGTCCTGTTTCTGTCGTTAGGATACCGACTGTTCCTGTCCCGCCGCCATCAATTCCAACGATGTACATAAGACTCCAATATAAGTAGCCGGTCCAAAACCATCCAATTCTCCATTACCCTGTATCACGTCTGTTAGCGTTCTGCCAACCGATAATCCTAACTCTGCCCTGTTTTGTGCAATTCGGAGCTAAAATATGCCCTATTTTGTGCAAGATTTTATGGTTATTCTGTAGAGAGTCGTATTGGCGCGGTATTATCCCAATCGGCACGAAATTTGCTACAATCGCACACAGTTGTCAGCGATTATGGAATGTGCTCCCGTAATTTCGATTTTCGCGCAAAGTTCTTTGATGTGGAAACGACAGCGGACTTCACCGACAAGGTTTGAAACCTCGTCTACCGATTACTGCCCGCTGATAAGCACTTGACGATCTACAGTAAATTCAGTATAATGTAGTTTATCACGATTCAGAAATGGATGCAATAAAAATTTATTTGCGGAGGATTAAAATGCAAAGCAAAAACTACCTCGCGCTTCTTATTTTATGTGGAAGTTTTGTCTATCTCAGTTGTACGCAAGATTCGGTGCAATTTGAGTGGCGACAGATTGAAAGCGGTACGGGTGAACATCTCTATGGCGTACATTTTGTCGATTCGGAACACGGATGGGCAGTCGGGACTACTGGTACAATACTATCTACCGCCAATGGTGGGATGACTTGGACTGCGGGATCTGCGTCGAAAGAGACACTGACACAAGTGAGTTTCACGACCCCGAATAACGGTTGGCTTGCCAGCATCGGAAAGGTGCAGTACACTGGCAGCGGCGGCAAGACATGGCGCGTGCAACACCAAGCCCGCGGCACCGGTAAGAGGCCTCCGGGTATTTTGGATCTATACTTTGTGAGTACAACCGAAGGGTGGGCAGTCGGAGGTTCCGGTACAATTCTCCACACAAAAGACGGTGGCAGCCGTTGGCAAAACCATAGAGATCTTTCAGATAAACATCTCTGGGGTGTCTATTTTGTAGATGCCAACTATGGCTGGATTGTTGGCGAGGCGGGTGAAGTGCTCCATACGCAAAATGGCGGAGAACGGTGGGTTCGCCAGAGAAGTGATGTTGAGACCCCTCTATTTGCTGTCTATTTCGCGAACCTAACACACGGGTGGGTTGTCAGCACAGACGGGTTGATTCTGCATACTACTGACGGCGGAAAGGCGTGGCATCGACAGAAAACGCCTGTGAACCAGAGTTTACGAGATATAGCATTTCGTGACGAAAAACGCGGGTGGGCAGTTGGTGAAAAGGGATTAATCCTCCATACAACAGATGGTGGTAACCTCTGGAGTCGTTATCCTACACCGGCACAACATAACTTGCAGGACATCCACCTGCACAAAAACGCCGGTTGGATCGTCGGTGCGAAGGGAACAATCCTACGGAGTTATTAGAGTTCAAGCCCGGAATAAATTTTTATTGCCCAAATAGATAAACAGAAGATAATCCCGCCGATGACAATCAAATTTCGGGTTATAGGTGAATGATGGGTCCAAGTGTTTTTTAGCCATACGGGGAAAAATGCTGTCGCAATTGCCAATCCAATGAGGAAAAAAGAGAATGGATGATAATCCCATGCGGTGCCGAATTTCCCCTGCACTAAAGCAACGCATGCGCGCGTCATTCCACACCCGGGACACGGAATGTCGGTCACCGAATGAAATATACAGGGAATCAGTGTAATCTCTGCAGGTGATATTTCAGACATTACGGTGTAAAGCCCTATTACACCGAGTCCAATAAGCAGTAGACGTGCGAGAAATGTGTTGTTAAACATTAGGCGTTCGTTCGTAGAGTCTGTTAATTTGGTGCTGTTGAATGGCAAGGGAAGCGATACCGAAACCGAAAATCGCTAACAGCACACAGATGATTGGTAGACTTGAATCGAATACTATATCATTGTCAGCTTGGACTGTATTGATACCGTTTGCCATTTTGTACTCATAATAGATACCGTAGATGCCGCAGGTAATAAGGGAAAGAAAAAACCAGAGCCAAAAAGAATACTCATCACGCTTCAACCAAGCATTGAGGGTCGCCATCTGCTTGTACTGCCAATAAAGCCCAAAGAGGCCACATGTAATCAAGGTTAGCAAAATTCCAACCACGAGATTCCGCCTACCCTCCAATTCCGGATAAGGGTATTCATTAAGCATAAAATTCTCCTTTTTGAAAGAGTGCCTAACACTCGTGAGACACTATTCGCGCGGAAGTGAAACTGTGCTGGGAACAACAATTTCATCCGTAATAATCTTTGCTTTCAACGATTCAACGGTTGCTATGATGTCGTCCGAGAGCAGAGATTGATTGTGTTCATCAACGGCATAACTGACATCCCCTTCTTCAAGCCCGAAGTATCGGACCCCTGCCGTAAAACTGCCCTCAACGGCTTCTCGGATGATGCGCTGTACAGAAGTGGGAATCTCCTTGGTCATACTTGTCAAGACAATTCCTGGGGCAAGATGGTTACCGTTAGAATCAACCCAAATGATGAACTTTTGCTGTTCTTGTGCTGCTTCGAGCACCCCTTGACCGGATCCGCCAGCAGCGACGTAAATCACATCTACTCCACTTTCATATTGTGCTAAAGCCAATTCTTTCGCCCTATCTGGTTGTCCAAAACCCGTTACATCCTCACTGATGTATTCTATGGCGATTTCTGCATCTGGATTGATAGCTTGAATTCCAGCGATGTACCCAGCTTCAAACTCGCGTAACAACGGGACATCCACACCACCAATATAACCGATTTTGTTACCTTCCGATTTCAAAGCCGCAATTGCCCCGACCAGAAATGATCCTTCGTTGGATTTATAATTCACAGAAGCCACGTTTGGAATATCAAGCACAACATCAAATATCGCAAATTTGACATCGGGAAATTCGGGAGCGACACGCGCCAGCACGTCTCCCATCTGATAACCCGCGGTCAAAACAAGTTCTGAATTTTGTGCTGCATCTCTTATGAGTCTCTCTGTGGCTATAGGATCATTTTCATTACCGTTTGCTTCGGTTAGCATGATTCCAAGTCCTTCTTCTGCGGTCCGAACACCGATATGGAAAGCATCACAATAAGCAGCGGAACCGACGCAATCGCTTGGATATATCATGGTCACGCGAAGCGGTGCAGCGTCCATTTCGCTTGATGGTTCAGAAATAATTACATCTTGAATTGCGTTGCAACCACAGATCAAAAGAAGTATAAATCCTAAAAAGGGGTATCTTATAAAGATGTTAAAATTTTTCATTTTTCCTCCATAAAAACTTTGCTATAACCGTGAAATTAGAATAAATTATAGGACTTACGCATTTTTCTATGATAATCTACGTCATACGTATTGCAGGCGGGGTTTTAAACCCCGCAGAAATACGCAGAAACACCCTATCAATACGCAGAAATACCGGATTTAGTCTGGGGATAGACTAAATCCATTCCTTGTATTACATTGCAAAAACACCCGCAGCAAAAACCCCGCAAAGGGAGCTGCGTAAGTCCTAAATTAGTCGTGGAATGCAGTAGAATAAGCAGCTAAACGCCTATCGCATACCCATCACGGCGCGGGTCGGCACCGCCCATAAAACTTCCTTCTTCAGGATCAAAAGCGATACCATGACCGCCGCCAACGGTTGCTGTCCAATCCGGTAAAACCTCTACTTCATGCCCACGTGCTTCTAAAGCTGCACGGACCGCGACCGGGATACGTCCTTCCATGCTGACATGCGTACCAGGATTTACCAATCGAACGCGTGGTGCCTCAATCGCTGCTTGAACGTTCATTCCATGTTCAATCAGATTCAGAACCATCTGCAGTGTTGTCTGAAGGATGCCGTGGCTGCCGGGTGTGCCAATCGCTGCGAAAGGATTTCCGCCTTTCCAGACTTGGCACGGGGACATACACATCTCTATCCGTTTATGCGGTCCGACGGCATTTGGACTCTCTGGAATCCTATCAAACCAATTCATAAAGTTGTTAAGGAACATGCCTGTCGAACCGAGAATTACACCTGAGCCGAAAGGTTGCCCGAGACTCTGTGTCACAGCAACGATATTGCCCTCTGCGTCGGCGGTATCAAAATGGGTTGTGCATTCGGTTGTCCAATCATCAGCGACGATCTCACCGGGAAGTTTGTCCTTCGACCAGCGTTCACCGCCGCTGACTGCGGCTTGTTCGCCGATGCATTCACGTTGTGTGCGCGCATAGTCTTTAGACAATAATCGTTCAATGGGTGGGTTCGGACGCGGGGCGTATTCGGCTCTGTCCGCGCTCGCGAGTTTAATCGCTTCAATCAGTAGATGCAAGTATTCCGGCGTATTGTGCCCAAGTTCACCGAGTGGATCATTTTCTAAAATATTGAGGGTTTCCAAGTATTGAAAACCTGAACATGGCGGAGGCGGACAATAGACTTCATAATCTTTGTAGGTAACAGAGATAGGTTCCTGCCATTCCACCTCAAAGTCAGCCAAATCTTTTTCAGTAATCAGCCCATCGGTTTCTTCGGAAAAACGGACAATCTCTTTAGCAATATCGCCGCGATAAAACGCTTCTGCCCCACCTTCGGCAACCTGTCGGAATGTGTTTGCTAAATCCTTTTGCACCAAAACCTCGCCGGGGTGTGGGGTTCTGCCTCGCGAGGCGATAACTTCTGCAGCTCTCTGAGAAAAATAGTGGTACGCGCCTGCCATGAATTCCGCATTCTTAACAGTGACGGCGTATCCGTTCTCTGCGAGTTCAATTGCTGGTGTGAAGACCTCCGTATGATCCATACTTCCGTAGCGTTCCAGCAATGCCAACCAGCCACCACACCCGCCGGGTACCATACCGGCACGGATGCCAATTTGCTGGCTTTCGAGTGTTGGGTAGACATCCAGCGTCGCCGCGTAAGGTGCAGTCCCCAGATAATCTATCACACGGTGTGCCTTTTCCTTAGCACTATAAATCAACATGTACCCATTACCCGCAATACCGGACATGTAAGGTTCAACAACGTTGAGTGTCGAAGCGACTGCGACCGCTGCATCAAACGCGTTGCCTCCAGCGAGCAGCATGCGTGCGCCAGCAAGGCTTGCAAGCGGATGCGCACTTGTCGCCATTCCGCGTGTGCCTGTTACTGTGGATCGGTGCGTTGTACCATAAGATGGAAATGCCATTTTTTTAAATATGTACCTCTTGACTGCCTTCCATTACATTACAGGCAGGTTTTTGATTGATTCAATTGGATTCGTAACAAAAGACTACCTCGTGAAATACTTCCAAAATCGATGCCATCGTAACTTTAAAACCAGTTTCCAGGGAACGAGACGATGCGAAAACAATTGCTGTCCACCCAACTCAAGCACAGGAATCAGGTGCTTATATTTCGTGAATAATCCCATATTTTTGGTGATGTCAATTTCTTCTATTGCAATAAACGCTGTTTTCGCGCTGACCCTTTGCAAGACGGCTTTTGCCTCGTCACAGAGCGGGCAATCTGGTTTGGTATAGAACTGGAGCTGCATCGGTTTAGCTTTCAACTTTTTTAATGATATAATTCTGACCTAAAGAAACGCCCAAGCAAACCCCTTCCCTTCGTTTCGAGCAGGTTTCCAGTTAAGTGAGGGTGTTTCATTATTCATGGCGGTTTCATACCGTAAACTTGCCTCGCAGTGAGAGTTTGCGGCAATCAACAGACAACAATGAATAGCGCCTATCCGTCAAAGACCACAATCTAACAGATTGTGGTACAAAAGAGTTCTTACCGTTAGATTTTACGAGTCGCAGCGACACTTGCTATTGTTGGAGTTGCAATAATTTATGAAACACCCTCAGTTAAGTACGCAGCGGTCGAGGGGTATGACATTCATCAAAAGAGATTCCGACGCTTTAGAGTTTAGCATAAGTCGCCAAAAATCGCACTCATTTTTTGCATGAACCAATATGGATTACATGATAAAATCATGTCAGACCTTATCCAATGTTCGATAATCACAAGTTTCAAAAATGATACGACCTAAGGAGAGAAGACGTGAAAATGAGACTCGCACAATACGGTATTTCCCACGATCATGCTTCCGGGAAAGCCCGCGTGATGAAGGAAAGCACCGACATCGACTTTGCTGGTGTCTTTGAGCCCTCAGCAGCAGTTCGGGAGACGCTGGGTCAAACCGCAACCTACGAAGGTGTTCATTGGTTCGAATCCAAGGCAGAAATGCTTGAGGATGAAACAATCGTTGGGGTTGCGGCACAGGGACGCGTATCCGAGAATCTTACCTTTGCCCGGGAGATTCTTGAGCACGGCAAACATGTCTGGTTTGATAAGCCTGCCGGTGATAATCTTGATATGTTTCATGAGGTTTTGGATATGGCACGTGACAGGCATCTGCTCGTTCAACTCGGTTATATGTTCCGATACAACGCTGGTTTTCAGTTTATCCTTGATTGGGCGAATTCCGGCAAACTCGGCGATATTTTTTCTGTTCGGGCGCGCATCTCATCGGGACGTTCAAGTGATGCCCATTGGCAACGTTGGGATTCACTCGGTGAACACTCTGGGGGCATTATGTTTATCCTCGCCTGTCATCTGACGGATATTATCGTTGCCTTGTTAGGACGCCCCACACGGGTGACACCCTTTTCGAGGCACGATGGACATGATGTGCCGTGGTATCGGAACAATACGGCGGCTGTATTTGAATATCCGAAGGCATTGGCGATCCTTGAGTCAACGGCGTTGGAAGTTGATGCAGGCAAAGCGAGGCGGTTGGAAGTCTACGGGACACGCGGAAGTGCGATTCTTGAACCACTGGAACCGCCAGCGTTGCGGTTGTGTCTTGACGAGGAAAGGGATGGATACGCTCAAGGTTGGCAGACAGTGCCTGTAGAACCACGTCCGCGTTATGTCGAAAGCCTTCGTGCATTTGTCGCTGACATTCGGGGCGAGAAATCACCAGATCGTTCACTCGACCACGAGTTCACAGTTCAGGAAACAGTACTGCGGGCGGCAGGGATCCAATAATCTAAGTTGTTATCCCCGGCACGACCACCTTCAGAAATAGAGGTAGTAGGACCCCACTACCTCTATTAATCTTCATCTTCGATAGCGATGATAGGCACAACTGTAACGGGAAATGCCGTTGGCTTGTAGTTTCCATCTGGTGCTTTTTTGGTTGGGAATTTGTACTGCGGGTCTGTTAGGAGTTCATATACCGCAGTATCTCCCGTTCTAACCCGTTCTCTGGTATTCAATTCCCATTCGACTTCGAGTGCCTCGTGTCGTCCTGGAAAGTCCTGTGTCCCCAATATCGATGTCAAAGCCCAATAGGTGTATTCCGTAACCATGCAGCCATAATCACAGGTTTCATCCGTATAATGATACCACGCCTCTGCCGGATATCCGCTCTTGGGACCCCCTTTCGGTACTTCCTCAAAATATCCGCCACGGGCGGCATCCATGCACTTCGCTAAGATGGATCCCCGTACCTCGCCGAACACCTCGGGGTAAGCGTTGGCATAGCCGTGTTGTGTAATAGGATGCAGAATTTCCTCTAATGCGCCGTCGTAGTAGTGACCATTGGGTGCGTTGATTTTGCCATCAACAAGGAAATCCGGTTTGGTTTCTTCGCCATAGAGGTCTTGACCAAAGTGATAACCTGCCTCTCTTACGAGTTCCATTTCTAACCGTTCCATCTCCGCCTCTGTTCCGGGCATAATGATGAAGACGTTTCGGCTCACCAAATGACTGAGAACCAACGTATTGTCAGGGATACCGTCTTCGTCGTTATCGAGGTATTGTGCTAAAACGCCTGCAGCGTGAGAGAGTTTATCCTCAGGGGTCGTTGGGCTTGCGAAGATGTGAACACCGAAGACGTTGACGTATTTGTCGCATCCCGCTTGTCTGAAAGCAGAAAATTCGCTCGGTATCTCTCCGATTCCGATTCTCGGTGTTACTTCAATGCTGCGCATTACGTTATCGCCAATAATTTGGGATGCTGCAAAACTCATTAAAGCCAGCATGAGACCAGTGATCATGGTTTTCCTTTCTTCCAAGTTTACGCGCTTGGGGCTGCTGCTTGAATAGATAACACTAAAATCCGAAAAAACGAAACTCCGAGAATCTCGGCTATGCAAATCGAACGCCTAACTTTACATTCTCACCTGGATCGGTTAAGATCTTCGGATACTCGTCCAGCAGATTATCGAAATCGACAACAGGATAAATCACAGGTTCCGACTTCAGACTACCGCCATAAAGGAGTCGCAAACTGATGTCAAAGAGTCTGCCTTCATTCCAATTCGGGTATTCTGGATTCGGTTCGCTACATGCGCGTGAGAAGATAATCGTCGGTCGATTGAAATGCGCTTCGGCACCGAGATCTAATCCTGCTGGGTAGGTACCGGGCCACGCGCCAGCGACAACTGTTCCTAAATAAGTTACACCGCGGATCGCCGCTTGAAGTGCTGTGTGATGACCGCTATATTCGATGCAAACATCAGCACCACGCTTATCGGTAGCCTTTTTAATCTCTAAACCGACATCCTCTTTTGAAGGATCAAGGACAAGATCAGCACCACACTCAAGGGCTACATTGCGACGCAGTTCAAGCGGATCGACACCAATTACAGGATAGGCACCCGCCAGCTTCGCAAGCTGCAGTGCCATGAGCCCGATGCCACCCATTCCAAAGACTGCGACGGCATCACCGATCCGTACATGACCGTCTCGGATCGCTCCCAAGGCGAAATCTGTGGGATCTAAACAGACGGCTGCCTGCCAAGGCACTCCCTCAGGCAGTTTCCGAGTACCTGCTGCATTCCAAACGTGCTCTTCACGGAAGGAACTGTGCCGGAAAACCCGTTCTCCGATCTTGATATCGGTAACGTCGGATCCAATCTCAGTTACCTCGCCAACACACATATTGCCGAGTCCTGAAGGATAGTTCACCATCCCGCCACTACCTTCTCGAAATATTTTATATTCGCCATCGTAGCCACCGCGTGGGCCGGCATAGCCCTTATACGATGCCATCTCTGAACCGTGTTTGGCAGCCCCAAATTGACTCTTGACCCGAATTTCGTTGGCTTGTAAGGGTTGGCTCTCGTATTCTCTGAAAGCGACCTGTTCCTGTGCTGGTGCAATGAGTTCTCTCGGCATATTGTTTAAATTCCTTTTTTTAAATTTCCTTGCGTTCTAAAAAATTTCAATCGGCGATTGCTTGGTAACAGAGGATGCGAATTCTCTCTCCGAGATCCAAGCCACCGCTCGGATGCAATTGCCCCATGAAGATACCAAACATCTGTTCCTGAGGGTCGATGAAGAAACTGGTAAAGAAGAAACCACCGCCGCTATACGCGCCAACCGATCCAATCTCTCTAAGGTCCGATTTATCACCGACAATGCTAAAGCCGAGACCGAAGTTACCCCCCATATCACCGAGCTGAGGTGTCGTCATCAATTCAACAGTTTTCCGACTCAACAATCGAACACCATCAAGTTCTCCACTGTTGAGCATCATCTGTGCAAAACGGGCGTAATCAGGTGCAGTAGATACTAACCCCGCACCGCCAGAGAAATAAGTTTGGGGTCCGTTGTATGGATAGTCAGTTGAATAGATCACCGAACCGTTCACTGTCGGTTCTTTGGATTTTCGCATTATCGGTCCGTCACCAGTTCGTTCATATACTGTTGCGAGTCGTTCGCTTTTCGCTGCTGAGATAAAAAAGTGTGTATCTGTCATACCGAGCGGTTTGAAGATACGTTCGGAGAAAAACTGATCAAGCGGCATCCCTGATGCGACTTCGACGAGATAACCGAGGACATCTATTGATAGACCGTACTCGACTCTTTCACCCGGTTGATGCAACAACGGGATCGTCGCCAATATTTTCATCTTCTCCGCAAGGGTGCTCTCATCCTGCAGCAGTCCGTGGGTGATACCCGCGTCGTTGTATTTCGGGCCGAGTTGCTCATTCCAGTGATACGTTAGACCGGACGAGTGCGTGAGTAGGTTCCAAATGGTAATCTGCCGTGTTGCTGGTACAGGTACTGCCGACGCGTCATCAGATTCCGGCGGCAACACGCTCATCTCTTTGAAAGCTGGAATGAAGTTTGAGACCGGCTCATGCAACCGAAAATGCCCTTCCTCATAAAGCATCATTACAGCGACACTCGTGATCTGCTTTGTCATTGAGGCAATACGGAAAATGGTATCGGGCTTCATCGGTTTTTCTGCTTCAACATCCATCATACCGTAAGCACCAAGATGCGCGATCTTTCCGTGCCTTGCAAGCAGTATAACACTACCCGCGATTTTCTGCTCGGAGATGTGCCTTTCCATGACCTTATCAATTCTTGAGAGCCTTTCGGTAGAAAGCCCAACAGTTTCAGGCACCACCATTGGAAGTCCGCGACTGAAGGCAGATACCGTTAGGATCAACAAGAATGAGATGTGTATGAAGACCCTACTCACTTTTTTCAGATAAGCCACTCTGCTACCTCATCATTTCTGTGTTTACGGCACGACGGCGCGTGCCTACTACTTTTAAGCCGCTTTTGATAGCAAGTTTTAGCTTGCAAGCTACGCCAAAATATCGCGGACGACGTGTCCGTGGACATCAGTAAGACGGAAATCTCGTCCTTGGAAACGGTAGACGAGTTTTTCGTGGTTGATCCCGAAGAGGTGCAGCATTGTTGCATGGAAGTCGTGAACATGCACGATATTTTCAACGGCACTGTATCCTAACTCATCGGTGTTCCCGTAACTGATACCACCTTTGACACCACCACCCGCCATCCACATTGAGAACCCTTGAATATGATGGTCGCGTCCGGTGCCTTGTGCCATCGGTGTCCGTCCGAATTCGCCACCCCATATCACTAAGGTTTCATCCAACATACCACGTTGTTTCAGATCGTTGACAAGCGCAGCGGTTGCCTTATCAACATAGCCTGCGGTCGTCTTGATAGCGTTCTCAATACCGCCGTGGTGATCCCAGCCGCGGTGATAGAGTTGGATAAACCGCACGCCGCGTTCGGCTAACCGCCGCGCGAGCAGACAGTTTGATGCGTAGGAACCGTCACCGGGCTTTGCGCCGTACATATCAAGCACGTGTTGTGGCTCTTTCGAGATGTCGCTTAACTCTGGGACACTCGTTTGCATACGGAACGCCATTTCGTATTGACTAATGCGCGTTGAGATTGCAGGATCGTCTACGGTCTCATCAAGCATACCGTTCAATGATTGCACGGCATCCACGACATCGCGCTGCTGTTCCGTGTTCACACCGTCAGGGTTGGTGACATAGTGAACAGGATCGCCAGTTGAATGGAACTGGACACCTTGAAATTGACCGGGAAGGAACCCGCTATGCCACTGTCGCGTTGCGATGGGCTGGTCTTGTCCACCTCCCGAAGAGACGAGGACAACATAACCCGGTAAGTTTTCGTTTTCACTGCCAAGTCCGTAGAGCAGCCACGACCCCATGCTCGGCCTGCCAGCGATTGCTGTGCCAGTGTTCATGAAGGTATGCGCTGGATCGTGATTAATCTGCTCGGTTTTCAGGGAGCGGACGATACAAATATCATCGGCGAGACTACCGATGTGTGGAAACGCCGTACTCATCTCCTGCCCGGATTTACCCCACTTTTTGAATTCATGTGTGGGACCGAGGCATTTGAGTGAATTCACTTGTCCTTGGAGCTGCGCAATCGGCTGCCCTTCAGTGAAAGACTTGGGCATCGGTTGTCCGTGCAGTTCTGCGAGTTTTGGTTTGTAATCCAAAGTCTCCAGATGCGAGGGACCGCCTGCCATACAGAGATGGATAATGGTTTTCGCCTTGGGTGGCACATGTGGCTCGGTAACAATTCCGTGCCACTTCTCTATTTCCGGGGCAGCGTTGATAATTGATGGTGTCAGTAAAGATGCGAGTGCAAGGGATCCGACACTCCGTACGGTTTTCCCAAGAAATGTGCGTCTCGTAAGGCGAAGATTGGTTTCTTCACGAATATCTATAGCCATACCTAATACCTCCTATTCATTCAGATCGTCTGTGTCCAATCTGATCTCTTACAATAGATTTAGCATTACCTTTACTTGCAAAGCCTCTTATGACAAAACCGACAGCGAAGTAAACTAACCAAGTCAGTCCAAAAGGCACGAGAAACCCTGCCGCAAAAGCGTCGCCGGAATCATGGATCTCTCCATTAACTATTCCGGCAAAAAGCCCAAATAACATCGATAGGACAAACGTCACTCTTCCTGCCAAATTTCTTATGACATAATTTAAAACGAAGTAGACTAACCAAATTAACCCGAATACAATGAAAAAACTTACCAAAAATCTATCAACGGAATGATGATCACGGGGTTCAGCATTAACTATTCCGGCAAAAAGCCCAAATAGTATCGATAAAACGAGCGTTAGCCTGAAAAGCCCCTTTTTCCAATTGATAGATTTTATTTTTCCTTGAGCCTCCTCATCAGATTCAGTATCCTTACTCGTAAATCCTCGGACGAAAGGACTGAAAAGAGACGAGCGCAGCGCAGCCAGAACCACGGCAAGAACACACAACACAAAAATCGCAATTATTATAAATACACCTAAAAGTGAAAGAGCCATAACAAACGCCTTGCTACAAACGGACTTTTCTCATTAGATTCGTTCGTCAACTCTTAAAGCGACCGAAGGCTTTTCAAAACTGGCTTAGCCTCTATAGATCATTTTGAATCTGGATACTGTGTAATATCGGCTTATGATTCCTGCTGTACAGCATGACTGAAGGTATCTGTTGCCCATTGGTCAAGATCTTTTCCACTGGCTTCCGCAGCTTTTGCAATCGCTACATGGATGTCCGGCGGAATTCGCAATCTGAGATTTCCGGAGTATGGTTTTTGCGGCGGCTTATTTAATCTCTTACAAGTTGCGAGATAATCTTCGACGGCTTCTTCAAAAGCCGCTTGAAGTTCAGGAGCAGTGTCCGCGTGAAACCCAACGATATCGGTAATTCCTGTGATATGGCCGACGAGGCATCCATCTTCTTCGCTCTGCTCAATATGTGCACTATAACCCTTGTACTCCATACGGTTACCTCTGTATCCCTAAAAAACGCCGAATATCCCTGACTTGGTAAGATCGTGTCTCTTTTTGACTGTCAGGCCGGTGAAACGTTATGATAACGCCGTTTAATTCAAACCTGCGCCTTGATTCTTTTCCGGGAATGGACTTTGCTCCGTATCCTGTCAAGAGAGATTTTATCCGCCACCATTTTAAAGTTCCCGGGTCTGGTGTTCTGAGAATAGTGTCTACAGTTTTTTTATATGTAAAGCGTCTTACAATTAATTCAACGACGCCATAAATGGTTCCAATTATGGAAATTAATAACAAACCCCATAAGCCTATAAAAAATACATCCCAACTATTCCTAAGAATTCCATTAATTAACCCAAGTGCTAAACAGACCCCGATTAAGATGAGCAAAACACGCGCCAGTCCGGATAAAACTTTTTTTAAATTAATGGATTTCATTGACAATCCCCCAGAATTACTTCAATACGTAATGGAAGCGCGGTTGAAAACCGCGCCTACCAGTTCTAAATGGAAGCGCGGTTGAAAACCGCGCCTGCCGGTTCTAAATGACCAAAGATTAATAGCGCGTGATCGTCTCATGCAAGTTCAGTATCACCCGTCCGATGGAAGTCCATGCAGCGAGTTCGGCAGGTTCAACACCTTCTGTCATAGGTGCCTCACCTGCTGCGGCTAACGCGCCAGCAGCATCAAGATTATCGATGTACTCGGCTTGGTGTTTCTCATAGAGACTCGTCATAATCTCCAATTCCTTCGGCTGCGGTGTTCGAGAGAGTGCCCATTGATATGCCCAGTTGATACGATCTGCGACAGATTCACCACCGTCGTTGATAATCCGTTCAGCAAAGACACGCGCCGCCTCAACATAAGTCGGGTCGTTGAGCAAGGTGAGTGCCTGCATGGGTGTATTGGAGGTGGCACGCTCGGCAGTACACTCCTGACGGCTCGGTGCATCAAACGCCATCATGCTCGGATGCAAGAAGGTGCGCTGCCAATGGGTATAGAGACCGCGACGATACTGGTTCTCTCCCTTGTCGTGGATGTATGTCCGTTTGGGAAAATTCAGGTTAAAATAGTACCCTTTCGGTTGATACGGTCTCACACTCGGACCCCCGATTTTGGAGACGAGAAGCCCACTCAATAGCAACGCGTTGTCGCGGACGGTTTCCGCGTCAAGCCGCCAGCGTGATTGACGCGCGATTAAGCGATTGTAAGCATCCTTTTCGCGCAACACATCCGTCGCTTTCGAGGATTGACGGTAGGCGTTTGAGGTGACGATAAGTTTCACGATATGTTTGACGTTCCAACCGCTGTCCATAAATTCTACGGCAAGCCAATCAAGGAGTTCGGGATGTACAGGCGGCTCACCTTGTGCACCGAGGTCATCCAAGACACCGGACAGTCCGGTTCCGAAATAGAGTGCCCAAAGACGGTTGACAAAGGCGCGCGCCGTCAACGGGTTATCCCTTGAGACGACCCATCGTGCGAGTTCTAATCGGGTCGGACGGCGATTTTTGATGCCCAGATCACCAAGGAAGGTCGGTATCATCGGCTCAACGATCTCACCGGAATCGTCCATCCAGTTCCCTCTCGGTAGCACGCGTGTTGTGCGCGGTAGCGTGGACTCGGTGGTCAGCGAGTAGGGGATTTCTTTTTCGATCTCGGTTTTCTGCTGCCGTAAATCCGCCATCTGATTTCGGATACCGTCAAGCGCGGGTGTGATGCGGCGATATTCCGCTGCAATCTGTTCGCGTTGGCTTGTTGTTCTGACGGAAGTATCTACCTGAATTGCCGTTATAACGTCTGGCGTATGTGTGTGTTTCACTGCGGATCCACGTGTTGTCGCGATGCCAGCGACATCCCAATAAGCAGTGCCGCCAAACTGTGCGAAAGCCATACCATTTAGGACACTTCCGGATTTCAACCCGACATCCGCGGGATCTACCTCAAGTCGAACCCATTTACCTGTTTCTGGTAGGGGTCCCATCGGTTTGTGGGCAGGCGTATCATTTCCAATCTCACCGAACTTAATTTTGTCTTCACCCCAAAAGGCGCGGTGATCCCAATTCCCGTCGTTCCATTGGAGCATTACTGTTTTTGGTGGTGATTCGGGATCGATCCAGACATAAGCAAACAATTGATCACCTTCAGCAAGCGTAAATTTCCGATTGGCACCTTGGAAAGCGTGTTGGACTGTCTGTTCAGTTGCCGCTACTTGACGACGTGATAACAGTTTACTGAAAACAGGTGCTTCGTTTTTGCCGACAAACGTCCATGTGCCCTGATTTCTACCACCGTTTGACTGCGCGTCGTCCACCCATGCGAAATCGGTAGGATCCGTTGATTCGAGGTGCGAACGAATCTCGTTTTCCCATTCCGCCTGCTCTGCTTCCAATCCTGGGGATGATGCCTTGAATACCTGATCCAGTTTCGCTAATTCGTCATCAATCCCCTGTAGTGCTGACTTCTGTGCAGAAGTAGGCAGCATAACGACAGGATCCCATTTGCTCCCACCACCGTAGACCCCGGGACCTTTAACATCAGCGAAGAACGCTGCGAAACTATAGAAATCCTTCGCGGTGTAGGGATCGAACTTGTGGTCGTGGCATTGTGCGCAGCCGAGGGTCGCGCCTAACCAGACGGATGCGGTTGTTCGTACCCGATCTGCGGCATAGATTGCGAGATATTCCTTCGCTTGTGCGCCGCCCTCTGAGGTTGTCTGATTCAGACGATTATAACCGGCAGCAACCTTCTGTGCGGGCGTAGCATTCGGCAGGAGATCACCTGCGAGATTCTCGATTGTGAACTGATCAAATGGCATGTTCTCATTAAATGCTTTGATGACATAGTCTCGGTAGGGCCAGACACTCACGTTTTCGTCAGCATGGTAACCGCTCGTATCCGCATAGCGAACCAGATCAAGCCAGTACATTGCCAACCGCTCACCGTATTCGGGTTTAGACAGAAGTCTGTTGACAAGCGATTCATAGGCGTTAGAGGTATCATCTCTTAAGAAGTGTTCTACCTCAGTAGGGGTAGGCAGCAACCCAGTCAGATCGAAGTTCAAGCGACGGATGAGCGTCCGTCTATCCGCTTCCGCTGACGGTGTAAGTCCCTCAGCCGCTAACCTCCCAAGTATAAACGCGTCAATAGGATTACGTCCCCATGCTGCGTTTTCGACAGTAGGGGGCTCAACCCGTTTGGGTAGATTGTAGACCCAGTGTTCTTCCCATTCGGCACCTTCAGCAATCCATTGGATGAGTGTGTCAATCTGTTCCTGTGTCGGCTGTCGGTGGGATATCTGCGGCGGCATCCGTTGATCGATATTCTCGTGCGTTATACGGAGGACAAGTTCGCTGTTTTCCGGTTCACCGGGCACGATAATTGGATAACCGCTGGGTGCGGAAAACGCCCCTTCCTTTGTGTCCAGTCGCAAATCGGCTTGTCGTACCGCTGCATCGGGCCCGTGGCACGCAAAGCATTTATCTGATAAAATCGGTAGAATATCTCGATCAAACCGAAGTTTCTCGGCATCGGCGGGTTGTAGTGTGATAGTAAGTCCCAATAGGAATACTATAAGACTTATACATCCGCTCCGAACCCATATCGAAGCATTTAAACGTAATAGCTGTGTCTGTGACATTATAGGATTTTCCTCCATTTCATCCGGACAGGCGATGGCACAATGCTCGCCCGTTGTCAGCACTTATATCAACGTCCGTCTCACTTTCTCAAAATTGTTCAATAGTATATCATTAAAATTAAAATATGTGCAAGCACCATTAATTTCATTAGATTTTTATTATACTCCAGAGTATTATACTTTAGAGTATAATAACCCAAGTTGCTACTAACGGATTTTGGTGTTTCACTTCGGTATTTCTGCGTATTTCAATCAGGTTTTCAACCGCTTTCCTCACCCCAGCGGGGTGATATATCTATAGAAAACGGCATATCTAACTCTTGCACTCCAGCGGAGTGCTATGTGTATAAAAGGTGGCAACTTGCGTTATAATATTAAAAAGCAGACGGAGAGGCAGAAATGGCTAAAATTATTACCGGACATCGGGTTGGGAAAAATGGCATAATTCGTGTTGGGTGTTCGGCTGTTATTTTTACTAAGGACCGGGAAAAGATTCTATTAACAAGACGTGAGGATAACAACCAATGGTGTTTACCAAGTGGCGGGATGGAGCCGGGCGAAAGCGCAAGTGAGACGTGTATTCGAGAGGTCGAAGAAGAGACAGGTTTGAAGGTTGTAATAAAACGCTTAATCGGCGTTTACACAACCCCAGACGAGTTAATCGTGTATCGAGACGGAAACAAAATCCAGTTGGTGGCTCTATGCTTTGAAGCGGAAATCGTAGGCGGTGAACTCCAGCTGAGTTACGAAACGACCGAATATGGGTACTTTTCCTATCAAGAGATACAGGAATTGGATTTGCTTTTGAACCATGTTCAACGGATCAAAGATGCCTATAGCGGAGAAACGACGACTTTCATCAAATGAAACTTGACAAAGCGGTATTTTACGTATTGATATGGGCTGTTGGCGAGATTCCGAAACCTCGCCAACAGAAAAGGAACTACTTCAAAATGAGCATCCGTCGCGTCGCTGTGAACTCGCCTGCTGTGAGCGTATAGAAATACACACCACTCGCGACAGGTTCACCGAGTGCGTTTCCACCATCCCAATAGGCTGCACGCCCCCGGCTTTGATACACACCCGCAGCTTGATGTCCAAGTGCCAACGTCCGAACCAATGCGCCATCGGTAGCATAGATGGAGACATTCACATCCGCCGGTTTCGCCAACTGATACGGGATCCACGTTTCTGGATTGAACGGGTTCGGATAGTTCGCCAAGAGCGCCGTTTCTTGCGGGAGCAACGCGGCGAGGAGTTGCTCTAAGAACAGAACGCCTCTTCGGGCCCTTGGGTCTGTCCAGTCCATTTGCTGTGCCTCGGATAACCAACCTTGCACATCTGCGGTGGAGATCCCTCCCAAAGCGTCCGTATGCAGAGACGGTGCGGCTGCGCCGCCTTGTCCAAGGGCACCAGCAACCAACACTAAGTCTTGAATGTTCACAACACCATCGGCGTTGACATCCGCGGCATTTTCGCCCTGTTTGCCAAGATTTGTAGCAACAATTACCAAATCCTGGATGTTGACCGTACCATCACCATTGGCATCCCCACGGACGATCTGTTCAGTGCCCTCAGGGGTTTGTAGTGATGGGATAGCAAGGGCGATGTATCTTGGTGAATCCAATCCCCAGACGAGGGTTTCGACGTTGGTTCCGTCAAGGTTGGCGCGCTGAATTTTACCCTGACCCTCCACCGAGATAGGCCCTACCGTCCAGTACAGTTTACCCTCGGCTGTATCCAAAGCGATGTCCCAGGGATTATCATCAGTGTTGACGAGAGTTTGGGCATTTGAACCATCAAGGTTGGCACACTGGATTCCCTCTGAGGCTCCCCAATTTGTCCAGTATATCTTGCCATCGCCCACGGCTAAGGCGATCCCCCCTGGAAGTCCGAAGTCTAACGACGGGATCACATTTTCAACATTGGTGCCATCTAAGTTCGCACGCTGGATTTTACTCTCATTGGTACCATCGGTGTACCCTGCCATTGACCAGTACATTTTACGTCCAGTGAGATCCAAGGTAATGTAATCTGGGTTCTTGATTAATCCGGATACGAGGGTTTCGACGTTAGTGCCATCAAGGTTGGCGCGTTGAATTTTACCCTGACCCTCCTCAATGATAGACCCTACCGCCCAGTACACCTTACCCTCGGCCACATCTAAAGCGATGTCCGAGGGATCATCATCGATATTGACGAGGGTTTGGACATTTGAGCCGTCAAGGTTAGCACACTGGATTCCGCTTGGGAACCCCCAGTCTGTCCAGTACATCTTGCCACCTGCCACGTCCAAGGCAACGCCGCCTAAGATACCTATTTCGATGGTGATGAGGTCTTCAACACTGGTACCATCCAGGTTCATCCGCTGGATTTTATCCGTGCCCTGGTCCGTCCAGAATATTGGCGGTGCTTGAAGGTCAACGATACCTCCGAGTTCCTCGATGACCCAGCTCCCTTCGCGTTTTTCGGCAGCGAAGGTATAAGGCTTGCCATTGACAAGCGTGTCTTTGAGGTTCAATCCAGCATCGGCGGTAGCGAACAGGAATTGTCCACTTCCGTCATCAAGAACCGTGAACTCGGTCTCAGTGCCGGGGTAGGTACAACTCTGTCCCGGCGAAAGCACATCACCGACTTCACAGACCCCGCCAGGAGCACCGTAACTGATACCTTGTATGCCAAAACTTATAAAAATACCTATAAACAGTAACACAAAACTTTTTGAAATTAAAACTTGCGTTTTCATTAGAAAATTCCTTCTTAAAAGATGGAGGGTTACACACTTCCTTGGTAGGAGGGGTTTCAAATTTGTGATGTCAACCGCGCACCGACATCATCACGTAGGTGTTGCTGACCTGTAGAGTGTCATTATATCAAATTTGTTGGATCCTAATCAACAGAAAAGTCGGGAATCTTTGTTTAGTGTTTCCAGTAGGTTGCGCGTGCTTTTCGTTTCCATAAAGGTGGCAACGAGTCATTCGGCTACTGTCCAACCAGGAACCAGCTACAGAGATTATGTCAAAAGTTCCCAGTACTTAATGCGGGCTGGTCATCGGGCGGTGTGGATCAATGAAACAGTTGTTTTCATCTTTCCGACGCGGCGTGGGCAGAGCGTCGGCTTTTGCGCGTAGGTTGGAGAGCACGTCCGCGTAGGCAGGTGTGTCAATCAAGTTGTTCCGTTCATCTGGGTCCTTGGAGAGATCAAAGAGTTGCTCGGGCCACCCTTTATCGTTGTCGAATCGGAAATACTTTAAACTACCCTCTTTAACCATCACAGAGGGTCCGTTTTGGGCGCGCCAGAGTTCGCTATACACAGTATCATGCCAGTTGACTGCATTCCCTTCCATGAGTGGCATCAGTGAGTGTCCATCAAGTTCATCGGGGACGGGGATTTCTGCTAACTCACATATCGTCGGAAATAGATCGACTAACGAGACATTCTGCTCAACGATTTTCGGTTCTCGCCCAAACCGTTTCGGGGACCAGATAGAAAGTGGTACCCGTGCCGATGCCTCAAAATAACTCTGTTTCTCCCAGAGTCCTTTCGTGCCGAGCATCTCACCGTGGTCAGAGAGAAAAACAATGATGAAGTCATCCAAGACGTTCAAATGTTCCAACTTCTCAATGACCCGACCAAATTGTGCATCCATCCACTCAATCATACCGTAATACGCCGCAGTCGCTCGGTGTGCCTGACGGTAGGTAACATCTTCGCCGACTCGGACTCTGAAAAAGTTGTCGTATTCAAACTTTTCATTAGGTTCTTCAACGATCGGCTCTACACGCTGCATGTAGTAATTAAACAGGTCAAGTGGGCATTGATACGGATAGTGGGGTGCTATGAGACTTACTGCCATACAGAGCGGATTGAACTTCGGACGGTCATAAGAAGCGTTGACGAAATACTCCTCAAGGAACAATAGCGCACCATCCACATTGTATTGGTCGTGGAGCATCCAGTGCCCTATACCGGGTTGAGCATCTCGGACTTCCTGAATCACTTTGTTCTGCTTCATACCGGTCCCGGGTTCCCGTGTAATCTGTGCGGCGTGTTCGTCCTTAACAGCGGGGTATGGATAGCCGTTATTACCGATAATATCGCGCCCTACACGTTCCTGCCAGCCGTGCATGACATCCGTTCCGACAAAGTGCATCTTGCCCGCGCAGCAGGAATAGTACCCGTAATTTCCCAACTGTCCCGGAATCGTTCGGACCTCTGTCGGCATCGGATCCCCGAAGTTGAGGCTTCCGCAGTTTCGCGGGTAGAGTCCTGAAAGAAAACTCTGGCGTGCGGGGACACAAATCGGGGAAGGCGTATAGGCGTTGCGGAAGTAGATACCCTCGTCCATAAACCGAGAGAGTGTCGGCGTACGGATAGCCGTGTCTCCCTCAATCGGCAAGACATCAGGACGGTGTTCGTCGTTGATGAGGAATAGAATATGTGGTTTATCTTGTGACATAGGTTACAGCGTACTTTTAATATGGGAACATCAAGCCTTCTGCACCAGGTATCGGTTTTCGCTCAAATTCCGGTGTAATCCATCTTTCACCTGGGTCTTTACCGGGTTTATAATATCCATAAACGACTGTCCATCGGGTATCACTCTCTTGTTTTCTGGGTGTTACGGCGTGTGCTGCATGTGTCCACATCAGGACGACTGTTCCTGGCGGTACCGATAACGCCTCAATTTCTAACGGTTCGTTAGTCTCAAGATGGGTTTTTCCTGCCAACCAACCTTCTCGTAATGCGTCATCCGTTGCCGCCTGAATTTTGGGATCGCGGTATAGATGGCTTCCGGGAACCGCCTTCAAACCGCCATCATCTGCCTCAAATCCGTTGAGATAAAAAAAGATACGGACAAAACCGTAGCGCGGATCGTCTTCAGAATATCCGTGGCTATGCCACCCAATGCCACCATTGCCGCCCGGGCGATTGAGGCTCACACAGTGATCGTACCGAATATCTTCACCAAGCACTTCGCGCGCGAGTTTAAGCATTTGCGGATGTGGGATCAGACTTTCGAGGTAACTATCATATTCCGCAGCGAACCTATTCGGCTCATACCCTTTTTCGCACCCCGGGATGAGCGATTCAATCCGAGCCAAGGATTCTATCAATCGTGCCTGAGCATCAGCCGTTAGGAGACCCGGAAGCACAAAATGACCATCATCATCTAATTGCTTTCGTTCTCGAGCACTGAAGGTGTAATCATGGAAAATCGGGTTTTGTGGCATAAAAAATAACGTTTCTAACCGCCTAAATCCCCCTTATCAGGGGGACTTTTGCGAAAAAACAACGCTTCTACCCCCTAAATCCCCCTTATCAGGGGGACTTTGAGGCCACTGTGTAAGTCCTAATTTTAATAGAGAGACATTAACCCTTCTGCGCCGGGTATCGGTTTTCGTTCAAATTCAGGGTTAATCCAGCGGGCACCGGAGGGTCTGCCGGGGTTCCGATAGGCATAGACGACACACCAACGCGTATCGCTATCCTCTTTTCTTGGGGACACAGCATGTGCCGCATGCGTCCACATCAAAGCGACCGTTCCGGGTGGTGCAGATAACGCCTCAATTTCAAGGGGTTCCCCTGTCTCTGGATGCTTTCTTCCGACAAGCCAACCTTCGCGCAGTTCTTCATCTGTTCGTCCATGGATTCTGGCATCTCGATAGAGGTGACTTCCGGGAACAGCCTTTAAACCGCCATCGTCGGGTTCAAAGCCGTTGACATAGAAGAAGATACGGACGAATCCTAAACTCGGATCGTCATCGGCGTATCCGTGGCTATGCCATCCGATACCGCCGTTGCCGCCGGGTCTGTTCAAGCTCACACAATGATCATATCGGATATTATCACCCAATATTTTGCGTGCGAGTTCAAGCATCTGTGGATGTGCGATTATACTTTCGAGATAACTGTCATATTCTGCAGAAAACCGGTTCGGTTCATGCCCTTCTGTCGAAGTACGTGAGAGTTCAAGAATGCGCGACAACGAATGGGTCAGGTTTTCCTGTGCATCGGGTGTAAGCACACCGGGCAAAACAAAATGCCCATCCCGATCTAACTTTTCCCGTTCCTGTTTACCAAATGTGTAGGCATGAAACAGTGAATCCCGCTTGCCAAGACAGGCTTTCAGGGTGGGTTGTGGCATAAAAACGCCTCCCATTTAGTGGTGCTTTTGACAAGACCGAGGGTGCCCACTATTGAACTGCCCTCGATCTTGCCAACCCATGCAATCTTTGGGTTTGGGCGTAAGTTAATCGGCTTTAATATCAGCCCAGGTCGTTGTGAGTTTACCTGAAGGTTCAATATCTGCGGCTGTTTTTAATCCGTCATTCATGAGGGTTTCAATATCATCATCGTCCAATGCCACATTGAAGACAGCAACATCGTCAATGATAGCATCGAGAAACTGACCCCACTGACCATGCTGTCCAGTGGCGAGATAGATGCCAATTAAAAAGGGTTTGTCAGTTAACGGGTTCCTTCCTAAGTTTGGTGTCGTTACACCATCACCAATCTGATCAGCGTCCAGATATACACCAAACGCGTCACCGTCCCAAGTAACGGCGACATGATGCCAATCTGTATCTGGGCTCCAAGGTGCATCTATAAAGTGAAGCGTGCCGCCGGGATCGTGTGTGTGATGTCGGATGACACCGCCATCCCACCAAAATCCGGGTGCCCAATCATCTTTGGTCACAACGCCCATCCCACCACCGGGTGGTTTATGTAATTTAACCCAAAGGGCAATCGTGTGTCCGCCACCGACGTTTAAAGAATCATCGTGCGGAATTTCGACGTAATCGTCTGAGCCGTCAAGACTCAAACCTTTACCAAATTTGCCATTAACCCATTTCGCGCCACCTTCAATGGTGGCATCATTGCCTGTGCCAGAGGAATCTTCGGCTTTGTTTCCGTTCCCCTCGTCAAAAAGCCACATGCCGACACAATCGCCGAAGTCAATTTTAGCAAAACTGGGACCTACAAACATCAGGCTCATAACCATTAAACTGACACATAACAGTTTTACCCTTGTAACTGTGGTTTCCATCTTTTATTTTCTCCTTATTCTCAAAGCCAGCGAATTATTCACCGGCTATTACTGATAAAATGCGTCTCACCGAATAGGTATTGGTCACTGAAGTAGCAAGAGTGATTTGGCTTCCTTTGTATAATTGTATAGCACAATTATGCAATTATACCATTCAGAACGATTATACCATTTGGATATTTTACTTGTCAAGTTTCACTTTCCAATGCTTGGCTATTTCAGTTCAGGTCCCGGATTCCGATTCCATTTTAGCGGTTCAATGTCGCTCTCACAGACCGGTGTGAGTTCCGCAATTCGCGCCCAATCCGCATCAGACCAAGCCATACTTTGTCGGAGTCTCCCGATATGCGCTTGCATGCCTGCAGGTAACAGCGCGAAAAACGGGTGATACCAGAGCGTAATGACAGTTCGGTGTTTATCTGATTGATTGCCGTGTGAAGCGTGTAACAACCGAGAATCACCGATAACCAAGTCTCCTGCTTTTACAGATATATCAATTTCATCCAGAAAGTGTTGATAAGCCGGATGATCGGCATCATCAACGCGCTGGAGCGCTGCACCGTGAGCACTCGGTAGTATATCATGCAGCGGATGTCGGTTGAGATGCGAACCTTTAATCACACGGAGGCATCCGTTATGCGGTGTTGTGTCAATTAGATAGTACATGAGGAATAATTGTTGCGGCAGTGCTGTGTAGCTGCACGGATCGTCCCACCCCCACCAGTCTTGATGCCAAAATAGGGGTGGACTTTGGGGCGGTTTACTGATCACATACCCAGACGACCATTTCGGTCTCAAGAACCCTAAAGCGTCAAGAGCCTGTAATGCCTGTGGGTAAGCGACCAGTTCAGCGAATAGCGAATGCATATACACACTAATCATACTACCAGATGAGCGATGGGCAGCACGTTCATCTTCCGTTTGTGCATCAAGCAGTTCGTCAGTCACTGTCCGAAGTTGACTCAACATCTCTTCCTTCAAGACATCCTCAACAACACAGTAACCGTCGGTGATTAACTGATCATATTTCTCTTTCGGTTTTTCGACCTTCATATTGCTCCTGTCTCTATTACTTTTTTGCGACTACAGAAAAATCATTATCATTCTTTGGATCAAAGTTTCCTAACCTACGTTTCTTGTGGAAATGGAAATTCATAAATCCTGCTGCCATAAGACAGTCCTTGAGTTCATCTGGGGGAAGATGCATAACAAAAAAGTCGCACTTGTAATGTTTCTGTGTCTCTAAATCTATTTTAAGCCAAATGCATTTTTCTACGCCATCATTTTCGTCATACGCCGCTTTTTGTAAAACAAACACGTTTTTCTTAATTTGACTCCAATTAGTGATTGGATACCCTTTTTGCCATATTGATGGATTTTTATGTACAAAGTAGACCCTGCCGTTAGGTGTAAGTGCCTCGTGAATCCGTTTTAAGAGCGACACCAAACCTTCCTTGGATTGATAGAAAAATGAGCCTTCAAAGAAGATAACATTAAACCTTTCTTCAAAGTTCATTTCATTATAGTCCCCCAAAATAAATTCTATCTCCAAATTTTCACGTTGCGTGATCTTCTCAGCCTCAGACAGAAAGTTGGGTGATAAATCCATACCAACAATATGATAGCCGCGCCGGGCAAACGCCCGTGAATAACTGCCAATTCCGCAACCGGCTTCTAATATGCTGTCACTTTTAGAGAGTTGTAGTGCCTTTTCATAGAACGGGAAATGCCTTTCTACAAATTCTGGTGCCTCAAAATTGTAGCTGCCTTGCTCAAGATACCATTTGTCATATACTTCGTGTCCGAAATCGGTTCTAAGAAACTCGCGAGACGGATCGTTCATTTTTTCTCCTAAGGTGAATATGGATTATTCTTTGCACAGATTCATTCGCTACTTTATTCATCAAACCACATTTATGAACAAATGTCAAATGAATTTCAGCACATTTAGAAGGCGGGGTTCCATTCACCGCCCCTTATCAGGGGACTTTAAGAGGAATGCGTAAATTTTATTTAATATAAATTGTTGCTTTTTTTTACAAAATATCGTATAATTTAAGTTGTATATAGTCTTTATAATATGATAATTCAAATAATAAATAAATTGTCTTATTATAACAAAAGTTGCTGGTTGTAATGCCAGTTTGATAACATATCTATGACAATCGGTCATCAAGAATATCAAGAAACAAAAATGCAAAGTAGAGACCTGAGTAATAGTGTTACAAAAGCGAATTTTCCTGCGTCCCGGATTGACGGTTTGCGTGGTGAGAGCGTCCGCTGCTGTTCAGGGTGTTCGTTGATTCTGTGTATTATTAACGCTGAGTTAATTGTGCTATCTGCATGGTTAACAGCCCCCCCCCCCGCTTAACAACTAATAAGTATTGTGTTTCACAAAAGAGTATACCCTTCAGGGGCATGCTATCTTGGTCGTGCCCGCGCGCGTTTCGTCTTGCACGGAACGTTCGTCGCGGGCTGTTTTTGTTGCATTTTTTCTTAATGCGTCTTATCCGTACCATTTTCTATTGAATACCGATAAAGGAGCTTATAATGAAATTGTTAATACAAAAGCCTGCTGTATTTTTTTTCTTAACCATTTTAATATTTTTCGGTACGTATAACACAGGATATGGACAGGCAGCGGCAATCGATCCACCACTCAGTGAACGCACACCCCAGATACGCGATGCGATCGTTGCGGCGGTGCCTGACGTTAATTCTGCTGACGATGTAACTGCGGCACATCTGGCGACAATTACCACTCTTAAACCAGGTGTAGGACTAGGTGCTGTAAGCGTCACATCACTGAAAGCCGGTGATTTTAATGGGCTAACTGCGCTGACATACCTCAATCTGTCGGGGAATGGTGATCCTATTGGCAATATATCCGTTCTTGGAGATTTAACCACACTCACAACCCTTTTTCTCGCTGGCCGTTCCATCAGCGATCTATCTTTCCTTGAGGATTTGACCACCCTGAAAACGCTCTATCTGACGCATAATTCCATCACCGACATATCCGGCCTCGCAAAGTTGACTGCGCTCACAGAACTGAGTGTGGGCGAGAATTCCGTCACCGATATATCCGTGCTTGAAAATTTGACGAAACTGAAAACGCTCATTCTGGAGACCAATTCCATCAGCGATATATCTGCCCTTGAGAACTTGACGAAACTGACATCCCTTTATCTGGCTTACAATTCCATCACCGATATATCCATACTTGAGGATTTTACCGGACTGAAAACGCTTATGGTGAGGGGCAATCCGATTGCAGATTACGCTCCGCTCCACAGACTCAAAGCAGCTGTTGCGGCTGCCGGTTCTGATATTCATATTGACCTTCATCCACCTGCATTTACCGATGGCACCAGCACGACGCGTACCATTCCAGAGAACACGGCAGCCGGCACAAACATCGGCACTGCGATTTCCGCCACAGATGCGGATGATCGCACACTCACCTACAATCTCAGTGGCACAGATGCTGCAGCGTTTCGCATTGTCAGCACTTCAGGGCAACTCCAAACCAGTGCAGCCCTTGACTTTGAAACGAAGTCCTCTTATTCGGTTACCGTCGATGTCTCTGATGGCAAGATTGGCAGTGCCTCTATTGCTGTCACAATCCATGTCTCCGACGTAAACGAGGCACCCGTGTTCCCGCAAGGCAGACAGGCGACGCTCGCTGTTGCGGAGAACACGGCTCCGGGCACAAACATCGGTGTAGCCTTCACTGCGACGGATCCGGATGCTGGTGATACGTTGACCTATTCGCTGCGTCGTGGCGATAGGGACTCGTTTAGTATTAATCCCAATACAGGGCAGCTGCAGACGAAGGCAGCCCTTGACTATGAAACGAAGCGCACTTATGATGCTCTGGCTGTTCGCGTTACTGATAGCGAGGGGCTCATAGATGCGATCGTTGTCACAATCA
Source organism: Candidatus Poribacteria bacterium (assembly GCA_022394775.1). GTDB lineage: Bacteria > Poribacteria > WGA-4E > WGA-4E > WGA-3G > WGA-3G. The sequence continues at coordinate 4,311 of JAGFCB010000114.1, read as the reverse complement.
ACGTCACGGACGTCAATGAGAATAGAACCCCTACCTTCAACGCTCGCAGCGTGACGCGCGCCGTGGCCGAGAACACAGCCTCCGGCACAAATATCGGTGCTGCTATTGCTGCGACGGATGCGGATAATGATACCTTGACTTATAGTATCAGTGGTGCGGATGCGCCCTCGTTTAGTATCGTTAGCACCTCCGGGCAGCTGCAGACGAAGGCAGCGCTTGACTATGAAACGAAGGCATCTTACACAGTTATCGTCTCGGTTTCCGATGGTAATGGCGGGAGCGATAGCATTACGGTCACAATCGACATCACGGATGTCAACGAGAACCGTGCGCCTGTGTTCAGCGATGGCGATACCACGACCCGTTCTGTCACAGAGAATATCGATTCAGGAAAAATCGGTAGTGCTATTGCTGCGACGGATGCGGATAATGATACCTTGATTTATAGTATCAGTGGTGCGGATGCAGCCGCTTTCAGGATTGTCCGTAAATCGGGGCAGCTGCGAATACGTGCAGCCTTGGACTATGAAGCGAAGTCGTCTTACACAGTTATTGTTTCCGTTTCTGACGGTAATGGCGGGAGTGATAGTATTACTGTCACGATCAACGTCATGGATGTCGATGAGAACCGTGCGCCTGTGTTCAGCGATGGTGATACCGCGACCCGTTCTGTGGCCGAGAACACAGCCTCCGGCACAAATATCGGTGCTGCGATCGCTGCGACGGATGCGGATACCAGCGACACTTTAACCTATAGTTTGAGTGGCACGGATGCGTCGTCATTTAGCATTGTTTCGGACTCTGGGCAGCTGCAGACGAAAGCGGCACTTGATTATGAAACCAAAACCTCTTATTCTGTCACTATCTCTGTTTCCGATGACAATGGTGGGAGCGATAGTATTACTGTCACGATCAACATCACCGATGTCAATGAGAATAGGGCGCCTGTGTTCACTGATGGCAGCACCACGACACGTTCTGTCGCAGAGAATACAGCATCCGGCACAAACATCGGCACTGCGATCGCTGCGACAGATGCGGATAATGATACACTCACCTACAGTCTCGATGGCACGGATGCCGCAGCGTTTAGCATTGTTTCCACATCAGGACAACTGCAAACCAAGGAAGCCTTAGATTACGAAACGAAGCCGTCTTATTCCGTCGCTGTTTCTGTTTCTGATGGCAACAGTGGAAGTGCGAGCATTGCTGTTACTATCAATGTCACGGATGTCAATGAGAACCGTGCGCCCGCGTTCACTGATGGCACTAACACGACCCGTTCTGTCGCAGAGAATACAGCATCCGGCACAAACATCGGCACTGCGATCACTGCGACGGATGCGGATAGTGACACGCTCACGTATAGTTTAGGTGGCACGGATGCAGCATCGTTTAGCATTGTTTCGGATTCTGGGCAGCTGCAGACGAAAGCGGCACTTGATTATGAAACCAAAACCACTTATTCTGTCACTGTTTCTGTCTCAGATGACAACGGTGGAAGTGCGAGCATTGCTGTTACTATCAATATCACAGATGTCAATGAGAATAGGGCACCTGTGTTCACAGAAGGCAATATCACGACCCGTTCTGTCGCAGAGAATACAGCATCCGATACAAATATCGGTGCTGCTGTAGCGGCGACAGATGCGGATAATGATACACTCACTTATAGTCTCAGCGGTACGGATGCGTCCTCGTTTAGTATCGTCAGCACATCGGGGCAGCTACAGACGAAAGCGGCACTTGATTATGAAACCAAGGCTTCCTACGCCGTCGCTATCTCTGTTTCCGATGGCAAGGGTGGGAGCGATAGCATTACCATCACTATTAATGTCACGGATGTCAATGAGAACCGTGCGCCTGTCTTCACCGATGGCACCAGCGCGACGCGCGCTGTCGCTGAGAACACAGCAGCTGGCACAAACATCGGTGTTGCTATTGCGGCGACCGATGCCGATAGTGCGGATACACTGACCTATAGTCTCGCTGGCACGGATGCCGCATCCTTCAGCATTGTTTCCACATCCGGACAACTCCAAACCAATGCAGCCTTAGATTATGAAACGAAGTCGTCTTACACAGTTATCGTCTCCGTTTCCGATGGTAATGGCGGGAGTGATAGCATCACCGTCACGATCAACGTCACGGATGTAACCGAAGTGTCATTTGTAGCTGTTGCTAACCGCACACCGCAGGTGCGTGATGCTATCGTCAAAGAGGCAGGCGCGAATTCCGCAGACGAGGTAACTCCCGATGATGTTGCCAGCATTACTTATCTTGACTTATCACACAAAAAGATCACATCACTGAAAACAGGTGATTTTTCTGGACTCACGAGGTTGGCAAAGCTCCGTCTAAATGATAATTCCATCAGCGATGTATCAGCACTTAGCGATTTGACGAGTCTGACATTTCTCCGTCTATATAATAATTCCATCAGCGATATATCATCGCTTAGCAGTTTGACAAAGCTGACAATACTCGAGGCGGGCAACAATTCCATCAGCAATATATCAGTAATTGAAAACTGGACAAAGCTGACACATCTGAATATGAGTCGCAATTCCATCAGCGATATGTCCGCAGTTGAAGACTTGACGAGTCTGACAGACCTTATTGTAAGCGATAATTCTATCAGCGATATGTCCGCAGTTGAAGACTTGACGAATCTGAGAGAACTCGATCTGAATCTCAATTCCATCAGGGATATATCCGCAGTTGAAGATTTGACAAAGCTGACAGTACTCGAGTTGGGCTACAATTCCATCAGCGATATATCCGCAGTTAACGGCTTGACAAGGCTGATGATACTCGGGCTGTCTTCCAATAAAGTTGCGGATCTATCACCAATTGAAGACTTGACCATGCTGCAATATTTATATCTGAGCGGCAACCCGATTGCGGATCTATCACCAATTGAAGACTTGACCGCGCTGCAATATTTATATCTGAACGGCAACCCGATTTCAGATTACGCTCCGCTCCGGCGACTCAAGGTCGCAATTGGGGTAATTGAAGGGCATCCAGGTTTAAATTTAGATGTTACAATTCCTGTAGTCCCTAATAATAACGCGCCTGTGTTTACCGATGGCGATAGTACGACACGTTCTATAGCAGAAAACACAGATTCCGGCACAAACATCGGCAGGGTGGTCGCAGCCACAGATGTGGATGCTGAGGACACACTCACTTATCATCTCGGTGGCACGGATGCGGGTTCGTTTCGTATTGTTAGAACATCGGGGCAGCTGCAAACTAATGCTGCACTTGATCATGAAACGAAGGACTCTTATACGGTCGTCATCGCTGTCTCTGATGGGAAGGGTGGGAGTGATAGTATCACTGTCACGATCACTGTCACGGAGGCAGTAGGTGCTGCACCGTCTGTTCAAACACCGCCAGCATTGCCTCAAACAACAGAATTGCTGTCAAACTTCCCGAACCCGTTCAATCCGGAGACGTGGATACCGTATCAACTCGCCGAACCGGCGGAAGTTACGCTAACGATCTACGATGTGCGGGGACGTGTCGTGCGGACGTTGCGATTGGGGAACCAACCTGCGGGTATGTACCGGAGTCGGAGCACGGCGGCGCATTGGGATGGACGGAATCATCTCGGTGAGAAGGTGGCGACAGGCGTGTATTTCTATACGCTCGAAGCAGGGGATTATGCTGCGACGCGGAAGTTGTTGATACGGAAATAGTCTTTCCAAGTTTAAGAGAGGGGTCCTGTGTTTCTCGGACAAATACAGGGACTCACATATCACAAATATGTTTATCGCCTCGGGCGTGATGGTGAGTAGGCTTTCTGTCGAATGCTATCACGCCTTTCCTTTTAACTCTACACGGCTGTTCTACTACTCCAGAGCCTTTCAATTTTAAAAAATTATTGGATTTCACGTTTTCTTTCAAGGCTCCGGTAATGTTAGCGATTTTTCACGGTATTTTGTAATAGGTTCTTACCAGATGCCACCCCTCTGCGGTGAGGAAAAAGACGAAAACCCCTTCGGAAGTGCGCAAAATCTGTTAGTGGCAACTTGGGTTACTATAGATAAATTATCGGATTTTCTAAATTTTTGAATCTTCTTTTTGAAGTCCGGTGTCCCTTCCCAGTAACGGGTGGGAGCCCTGGTTCCAAACCGCACCTGTGGGGTCTGGGGGTCCAAAATTGGACGAAAAAACTGAGAACTATGGTGAAACCTACAATTAATTGGACACTCTCAAACAGTCTGAATGCCTATAACAGGCATTCAGACTGGCACAAACTAACAGTTTATGCTACAAAGATGTCTATTTATTTTTCCGACT
>JAGFCB010000271.1 GCA_022394775.1 Candidatus Poribacteria bacterium | reverse complement strand
TAGCCAGAACCGTGCGGGAATGTTGTGCCGCTTTCAAGTCCTGTATATCCTGCGCCTTCGGTGCCGGGACTAATCAAACTATAGTGCGTTTTGAGCAAAATTTGGTTGGGTGTAAGCGTTTCATCAAGTTCAAAATCTTCCAGCGTAGCTGAACGCTTCGCTGGCATCACAATTTGTTTGCCTTTCATTTTGTAGTGCTCCTTGTTGAATTTTCTCTATTATGGTATCATATTTACAACATTTTTTATATTTTTAATTATTCCTTGCGGTTCGGTAAGGTGGGCTGTATGCTTTGACGTTTCTCGGCGTAGAGCCAGCCCGGCACGTTGTTTGGGCTTACATTCCTTTATAACTGTCGGAAGTAGAACCGCATCCCTTAAGAGGGAGAGACTTCCTTATGAGACTCACGCAAGAGCAGTGTGAAACTTTTCGGACACAGGGTGTCCTAATAGTCAAAAACGCTTTGACTGACGCGGATCTACAGCCGGTAATTGATGAGATTTCGGATTGGATTTCCGAGCGCGCCCTCGCTTTAAAAGAGGAAGGTAAGATCGAAGACCTGCATGAAGATGAACCTTTCGATAAGCGATTTGCGAAATTGCTGGCACAGTCCGGCGAGATGGCAGGCGGATTGGATATTATGAACTATCGCGGTAAAGCCATCTTTGAATTTCTGAAAAACGATAACCTTTTGGATGTTGTTGAAGGCATCGTTGGACCGGAAATTACTTGCAACCCGATTCAGCACCTACGGGCAAAGCCGCCCGTTATAGATGGAAACGCGAGTTGGGCAGGTGGCGTGCCATGGCATCAGGATGCTGGTGTTATGATGCCGGAGGCGGAAGGCTCTGAGATCGTCACATGTTGGCTGCCGTTAGGTGATAGCACGATAGAGATGGGGTGCCTTCAGGCATTGCCGGGTGTTACTGAGGAAGAGGGTTATCTGGTCCATCAGAAAGAGGGTGGGACGATGATTAAACCGGAATTAATGCCCGACGTTGAACCGCTCATGTTGGAATGTTACCGCGGTGATGTTGTCTTACTGAGCCGTTTTACACCACACCGTTCGGAACCGAATACGTCCGACCGGTGTCGTTGGTCGTTGGATTTGCGGTATCAGACGACTGGACATCATACCGGACGGACGGCGCATCCAGATTTTATTGTGCGCAGTCGTAAAAATCCTGAAAACGTCTTGTCCGAACACCAAGCGTGGTGTGATTTGTGGGTAGATGCTTTTGAAAATCCGCGCGGCTTTGCAGGGCATAGGTCGGTATAAATCAGTTACCAGTTAAGATGTTTTATCTCGTAAATCCCGAAAATCCTGATTCTGACAATCAAAGAGGCACAGCCTAACAGGCTATGCTACGGGAGGCATTTGCACAGCCTAACAGGCATGCTACAGGTACGTTCAAAGGAATAGTAACGATGCAAGCGATTATTCTTTGTGGGGGTCTTGCGACTCGGCTCGGTGCAGCAGCGAAAACGGTTCCTAAGGTTTTGCTGGAGATCGCTGGGAAAACAGTGTTGGAGTGGCAGATCCGATTGTTAAAAGAAGCCGGTGTTAATGTGGTTGTCCTCGCATCGGGACACCTTCACGATGTACTTGATGAACGCGTAGGGGACAATTACGCTGGGATGTGTATCCGTTATGCTAAAGAAGAGAAGCGGCTCGGCACCGGTGGCGCGATTCAAAACGCGATGCGGCTGATTGATACGTCGCCCTTTTTTGTGATGAACGGCGACATCCTCCTTGCGGACTTTTCACTCCGAGAGATGTTAGATCGCTTTCGGGAAGGGATGGCAGGAATACTTCTGAGTGTGCATGTGTCAGACATCCGTCCTTACGGTGAAATTGTGTCAGATGGCGATGGGAAAATTCAAGCGTTTCGTGAGAAACAACCGACGCATCGTGCTGGATATGTCAACGGTGCTGTGTACCTCTTTGATCGGAGCATCGCTGACGCCTTTCCCGATGGACAAGAAACCTTTTCTATGGAGCGCGACATCTTCCCGTCGGTTTCCAATCTTTATGCGTTGCAAACCGGTGCGGGTTGGATCGATATCGGGGTGCCAGAGCGGTTAGACTACGCTCGTAAACATTTCCTATCTTCTAAATTTCCTTGCGGTTCGGTCAGGTGAGTTGAAGCTTCGACGTTCTTTTCCGTAGATCCGCTTTCCACTTCGTTCCAAGCTACGCGCGCTTTAACTACAATTATCTGGGGACTTGCAAGGCATCTTCTCATCAAAAATTTCTTTAGGTATATGCGGATTGGTATTTATGCGATAGGCTTTAGATTTCTGTCGCTTCACCTGTTCGTAACACGACATAACTTCGATAGCGTTCTGGATGTATTTCACCCGTTTCGACAGCATCTTGGACGGCGCAATCGGGTTCTGCGACGTGTGCACAATCGTTGTATTTGCAGGTGCCGAGGTAGGGTTCCATTTCTGGGAAATAGTACTCAAGATTTTCCGTATCAATCCCCCATAATCCAACTTCTCGGATACCCGGCGTGTCCGCAACCTCGCCGCCGATATCCAAGGCAAAGAGTTCCACCAGTGTTGTTGTGTGCCGTCCCTTTTGGGTTTTGATGCCGACTTCACCGGTTCGCAAACCTAAATTCGGTTGGATTGCGTTTAGCAGGCTGGATTTTCCGACCCCGGATGCACCGATGATGACACTGAATTTATCCTTTAAGACCTCTCGAAGTGCGTCAAGACTTTCGTGTTTATGGATACTGGTATAGAGGACTTGATAGCCTAACTTCTCATAATTGCTGAAGGTTGTGGCGTGTTTTTCCTGTTGGGTTGTGTCCACTAAATCCATTTTATTCAGACATATCACTGCGTCCATGTCACCCGCCTCAGCCAAAATTAGGAATCTGTCGAGTGTCCGAAAGTTAAGCGGTGGCATATATGTTGATGCGACGGCTACGATTTGATCTGCGTTGGCAACGATAACCTGTTCGATATCGCCCTGCTTTCCTGCGTATTGCCGCGAGAATTTCGTTTCGCGAGGCAGAATATCCTCTACGACTCCTTCTTCAGCGTCAAGTTGTGTGAAGATAACTCGGTCACCAACAGCAACCGGATCCGCGTATAATCTGCGTCCGGTTTCGGAGCGATGTTTCCGTTTGAGTGTGCCGCGGAGTGTACATCGTAGAATAATATCATCGTGCTGAACGTCGTAAAACCCTGTTCGCGCCCGGATGACTCTACCTTGTTCATGTGAGAGGATAAACACCACCTCCAGGCGTTTGTCAGACGTAAGCCTTCATCGTTTTCAAAGCTACCTCAATATTATCGTCAAAATTGTCAAACTTACACTCACATGAGACGCGACCGTCGTAGCCAGCCTCTTGGAGTGCGGTAAAGAAGTCTGTAAAATCGAAATCGTCGTTTCCCGGATAAGAACGTTTAATAGGTTCCGCGATGTGGACGTGCGCAAGCCACTCGGCGGCATCAATAATATTTTGCATCGGCTCTTCCTCTTGCCAGATATGATAAAGATCTGCTAATGCTTTGATACCATTGCGATTCACCCGTTTCGCCATCGCGACACCATCTGCGACGGTTCGGAGAATATTCCCTTCTCGCAGGCAAATCGGTTCAATTACGATGGTCATGTTATGATTTTCTGCGTGATCTGCCGCCATATCAAGGAATTCAGCGATTTGTGCGAGTGCTCGTTCGCGCGAGTAGCCTTCCTCTATGTTCCGAGAACCACTACTTCCATAAACGATTACTTCGCCGCCGATTTCATTGGCTCTGCGACAGGCAGTCTCCACGTAGTGAGATAGACGTGGAAAATCAACTGTGTTCCCTACCACGCGTAAGTCACCTGGAATGAAGCCTGAGTAGGACTCCGGTTTTAAAGGAGCTTTCATCGCCTGCTCTCGGATTTTCTGGAATTCGGCTTCGTCTGCCTCAGGTATCAACGCCGAACGGACCCCTAATTCGATATAATCGTATCCGGCTTCTGCGAGCCGATTCACATTTTCCAAACCCGTACAGATCCCAAATCGCATGCGTTTGCTCCTTTTATGTGTATATCTAAGAAATTAAAACAGAAATATGATAAATTTTCAAGGATAGTGATTCCTGGTGCCTCGAAGGATGTTTATTTTTTGTGGTTTTATTTCCCAAATCGCCGTTTTCGTTGGCTATAAGCACGCAAGGCGCGGAGAAAGTCGATTTTCCGAAACGAGGGCCAGTATGTGTCGCAGAAATAAAATTCCGAGTAAACGCTCTGCCAGAGTAAAAATCCTGATAACCGGACCTCCCCACTGGTGCGGATGATGAGTTCAGGATCAGGGAGATCTGAGGTATATAGGTAAGGTGTAATCTTATCCACGGTGAGTTCGTCTGCGATTTGATGAACGGGTTTCCCACTTTTACTTTCGGCTTTTAGATGCCCCCGAAACGCCTCAATGATTTCTTCTCTGCCTCCGTAAGCGACAGCCACGTTTAAGATGAATTTGTCATAGTTTTGCGTTGCTTCTTCTGCCTCCCGAATCGCTTCTTGCAGGCTTGGTGGTAGCAGCTCTATCTGCCCCATTGCTCGGACCTTAATCTGATTGGCATGAAGCCCTTCGATTGTGACAAGTTCCCGCATTTTCCCTTCAATAAGCCCGAGAATCCCTTCAACCTCATGCGCTGCGCGTTTGAAATTGTCAAGCGAGAAAATCCATATTGAAAAAATTTCAACGCCGAGTTCGTCGCACCAGTGGAGTACTTCTTCTAATTTGTTTGCTCCTTCATGGTGTCCTTTAATAATGTTATCAAGTCCACTGGCTTTAGCGTAGCGGCGATTTCCATCAAGGATTACGCCGATATGACGGGGTATATTCCACGCATTGGCTTCGGATTCTAACCGCCGTTGGTAAGCCTTATAAAAAAATTTTTCAATTTGTCTTTTAATATAGCGGAATGGCTTCATGCTTGTATCCTAAGTTGTTGGCACAAGTTGCGCTTAAAGCACAACTTATAGGCACATATAACAAATTCTATTATAACATGCGGAAGGTAAAAAATAAAGCCTATTTTCATTGTCTTGGTTGAGCGGTATCTTTGAATCTACTACATAGTTAAGGCTTTAAAAAGTTGACACCTTGTCCGGATTATGATAAAGTTACGTAAAAATATTTGTTGGTGCCCTGTAAGGCGTAAATTTATAGTAAAACCTACAATTAACGAGACATCCATAGAAGGCTGGGTTCCAAACCCTGAAGAAATCCGCAGAAACACCCAAGCAAAGACCCCCAGCAAAAACCCAGCATTGGGGGTAGGTTTGTTATTTTCTAAAGTGTTGATTTATTTTTCGGTTTCACTATAAAACGTATCACTCATCGCTTGGTACGCCTCCGCAATAAACAAAGATAATTTCACGTTCATTGGAGTCAAATTTTATATGGAAGTTAAAACTTCCGCTGCGTTAGCATCATCACAAGTTCCTGCCCACGGTGTCACACTCAAATCTATTCTTATTGCCGTTATTCTAATACCGATTAACTGCTATTGGGTCATTGAGATGGAGGTTATTCGGTACTCAGGTCACCCTGTAACAATCTCCCTCTTTTTTAACGTAATTTTCAGTTTGTTCATGGTTATTGGTGCGAACCAATTATTACGCCGTTTTGTGCCGCGTATGGCGTTGGTCCAAAGCGAATTGGTAATTGTTTACCTGATGCTGTCTATCGCTTCGGGGGTTACTGGACACGATATGCTTGAGATTTTGGTGCCGATGTTAGGGCATGCGTTCCGTTTCGCGACCCCAGAAAATGAGTGGCAACAGTTATTCGTGCCATTTCTTCCAGAGTGGCTTACTGTCAGTGATGCTTCGCTTTTAAGTGGTTATTATGAAGGTGAATTGCCGCTCTATACGGCTGAGACATTGCTCGGATGGGCAACGCCTGTACTTTGGTGGACGGCTTTTATTACTGTGTTGATTTTCGGGATGCTTTGCATCAATATAATTGTCCGAAAACAGTGGATCGAACACGAAAAGTTAAGTTACCCGATCATCCAACTCCCACTCCAGTTGACAGAGACCCCACAGACCCGTCTCTTTCAGAGCAGGTTGATGTGGATGGGGTTTGGGATTGCGGGTGCGCTTGCCTTATGGAACGGTATTAATTTTTTGTTTCCTATCTTACCGGAATTTCGAACCCGTGTGCGAAGTTTTCAAATCTTTACAGAGAGCCCGTGGAATGCTATGGGCAGTATTCCGTTTTCGTTGTATCCGTTTGCGATCGGACTCGGCTTCTTTATCCCGTTAGACCTTTCATTCTCATGCTGGTTTTTTTTCTGGTATTGGCGATTTATGCGTGTGCTTGGTGCTGCACTGGGTTTACGGACCCTCCCACGCTTTCCGTACATGAATGAGCAAGCAGCCGGTGGTTACCTTGCATTATGCGTGTTGGCGATTTGGGCGAGTCGTAGACATCTATTGCACGTTGCAAAAACTGTTGTCGGACTCAATACACAACAAGGCAATACTGTCGTCAGTGCTTCTGGGCGCGAAACACAAGAGGCGATGTCTTATCGTGGCGCGACGCTTGGCCTTATCGCTGTAATGATATTCCTTGTGCTTTTTTGCTACTATGGTGGTGCTGAGCTTTGGGTGATGTTTGCATTTTTTGTTATCTATTATATGATTTCGATCGCCATAACTCGGATGCGCGCTGAACTCGGTACACCTGTGCATGATCTGCACTATTCTGGTCCCGATGAAATCCTGACTCGGACAGTTGGCACGCGTCGATTGGGAAGAGGCAACCTCATTATGTTCTCCATGTTCTGGTTTATTAATCGTGCACATCGGAGTCATCCTATGCCGCATCAGTTAGAAGGCTTTAAAATCATGGAACGAACGAACATGACGATGCATCGAATTATTTTTGCCTTAACGTTGGCAACCGTTTTAGGTTCATTGGCAGGATTTTGGGCATTAATTGATCGGGGCTACCGGTTGGGGATGGAGGTACGCGCCTATTGGCCCTCTTTGAGCGCGTTCGGGATAGAACCATATCGTCGCCTCGCGGGGTGGTTACAAGCCCCTGAAGAAACGCTCATTGCTGAGAGTGGGTTCATGGGGCTGGGTTTCTTACTGACGACAGTATTGATGTTCTTTCGGATGCGATTTGTATGGTGGCCCTTTCATCCTGCGGGGTTTGCAATTTCTACGAGTTGGGGTATGCATGTTACGTGGAGTTGTCTTTTTATGAGTTGGTTAATCAAGTGGTTGATTCTTCAATATGGCGGTGTCGTACGGCATCGGAAGATAGCCCCTTTCTTTTTAGGGTTAATCTTGGGGGAGTTTACGATCGGTAGTCTTTGGACAATCTTCGGAATTATCGCTGGAATTCCTACCTACGGATTTTGGGTGTAATTGTTTAATGTCTCTTCTTAATCATCGTCGGGATGCGCGTTTATTGCCAGATTTAGCGGGAGTAGGAACAAGATCAAACTAAACAGAAGTGTCCATTGCCATTCCCATTTAAGTGGTGCCATCCCTAAAAGTTGCGTGACAGGTTCAATATAGAGCGTTGTCAGGTGAAGGGCAATAACGATGAGAAAGATGACGATAAACCGAGAGTTGGCGAACATTCTTTGAAATAGTGATTCCCATGGATAACGTAGTGTTTGCCAACATGTAGCCAGTTGTGTAAAGATTAGTGTGGTACAAACGACTGTGCGTGCTATCGCGATATCTGGGGGATTTGTCGTTCCGACACCTCCGTTTGAGAACACTTCTCTCATTAGCGTCGAAACGCCAAGTGTGTCTGACAAGGTAGGGGAACGCCATAGCATAAAGAAGAAGGGAATGGTTGTCATTAGACTGATGGTCACGGCGCGACAAATAATGTCAATACCTGTCGTTTTAGAGAAAAAACGCGCCCTTGAAAAAAGGGTCGGTCGATGGTGTTTTTCATCAGCGAATATCTGTTCTGTACCTATACCTAATGATGGTAGTAAGGTTGAGAGGAGTTGCACCCAAATTATCTGTGTTAATGTTAACGGCATCGGCATTTTATAGAAATAGTGTAGCACCGTCCCGATGGTGAGAGTGAGGAGTAGTGAGAGTGTACAGGAAAAATTCCAACGGAGAAAGCTTGATGCATTATGGTATGCCTCTCGGGCATGAAGGAGTGCATCTCTTACAGATTGGAAGCCTTTATTGCTGATGAGTCCGTCGGCTGCAGCTTGTACGACGTGTGATGCGTGTGTACTATTTGCAAGGGTGATATCCGAAACAGTCATTGCGCGTAGATCCGTTCTATTTTGCCCCAAAAATCCTACGGCATGTCCTTGACGCTTTAGACTCAGAACAATATTCCTGCGTTGTTCCCAAGTTGGCTGCGAATAAGCGAGCCACTTCGCTGTCTCGTTGTCAATTTGTTCACGCTGGACTGCTTCAAGTTCTTCTCTTGATGCCACTGCTTTCCGGTTGTGAATAAGACCGAGATCTTTTGCGACATCAACAGTTTCTTGCTCTGGGCTTTCGGAGATGAGGATAATTTTAAGGCCCGTGTCAAGACTGGATTTCAAAATTGTTTTCGTCTCTTGGTCATTGCTGACAGAAAAACTCATAAATCCTAAAAAGATAGGATTATTTTCCATCTCTTGTGGTTTCAGAATAACATTAGAGGAGTGAAAGGCGACTCCATAGACCTGAGCTTTGGTATTAAGCAGATAGTCTATGATTTCATGGTACATTTCGTGCTTACCGTCGAGTAGGGGCGTAATTTCTCCGTTAATAAGTACAGAACCGCAGGTATTGAGTATTGTCTGGGCATCTCCAAAAATGATATTGAGATAGTCTTCCGGTGCGGATTCAAACACTTGCATCTGGTATCCGTAGGTACGCGTTGAAGGGTATGCGTCCACCAAGGGGAGTTTCGTTTTGACACTATCGAGTTGATAGCCGAGGCTTTCCATGTTCTTTTCGATGGCGATCTTGGGTGAAGGTGTTTCCTCATGGTCTGTGGCTGCTGAAGTTCCTGTGATATTGGCAGTGCCGGAGTCATCCGGACGCTGCCCGCCAGAGGTGCCGAGCCCTGCAGTGAATATCAAGTGTGGGGCACCTTGTGGAATTTTTCCGCCAGTTGGTATCGCTTCGACTGCTTTTTGTCGTTCTGTAGGTGTGAGGTCCTGCAGAGTATCCAACCATGTTTGCCACGTGCTGCCATCAATGAGTTGTTCATCAACGAAGAGGTGAGAGATCGTTAGTGCTCGTGTAGTTGCAAGCCCAGTTTCATTTGCACAAAAGGTGGTAATGCGACTCAATTTCTCAAGACTGCGTGAATTGCGTAATGTGAGCCCTTTTTCCATCAATTTTTGGGCATGTTTAGAAAATGACAGGCGGAGCAATCTAATAACATCGTGTGGTGCTGCGCCAACAGCAAATAACAAACCCAGATGGATTAAAGACTGCCAATCAGTAACTTGATTCTGGTATTCAAACCACCATGCGATTGCTACGGCTATAGCTGCGATGATTATACCAGTTATCTTTATAATCGTTTGTAAATCCCCGATTTCGTTTTCAGCGAAAGTATTCGCTATAGGTATCGGACGGGCATCTTGACGTTGTTTCCATATTTCTATCTGTTTTCCTGTTTTTACAACGATTGCGGCTCCATGTCCAGCTACGATGTATGTCCCACCGAATGCCATGTTTCTCTGTTTTTCCGGTGGTAAAGTAGGATCTGGAATATCTACGCTCGTTTTTTCTACAGGTATCTCTGTTCCAAAGAGTCCGGATTCGTCGATCGTAAGCCCTTCAGATTCAATAATTCTGGCATCAGCAGGCACGTAGTCTCCTGCAGTGAATGAGAGTAAATCGCCAGGTACAATGTCCTCCGGTGCGCATTTTTCAAGTTTTCCTTGTCGAATGACTTTGATACTATGCACCATGAGTTTGTTGATGCTGGCATCACGATTGTGAATACGGTACTCCGTTGTCCATGCATACGCGATATGAATAACTAAAACTACTCCGACGATACCCGTTGTATGGAGGCTAATGCTATTTGCACCATTGACAAAGGAAACAATCAGGGTTGTTGTCATGATTGCTAAAACGATAATGCGCCATGTCAGCAGCGACATCAGAAATGCCTTAAGAGGGAAGGCATTTTCTTCAGAAGCAAACTCGTTCTTGCCATGCCGCGCTCTCGCTTTTTCAAGAGTCTCCGCGTTCAACCCTTGGTCCATGTTAGCGTCGAATTTGTTCAGTATTGATGCAATGTTTTCTGTATGAAAATTTGACATCTTTTTATCGGTGTTCAGTGTTAGGTTACAAAAGAAGATTTCTAAAGGAAAACCTCTTAGACGGTAATTGTCGAATCAAGGTTTAATTGTTGATTGTCAGGTATTTTCAATATGAACGCTCGCGCCATTAACATCCGGCTTTAGAATTCTGATATCAGATACAATCTGGTGTTTTTTGAAGGCAGATTTCATCTGTTCAGCCACCTGATCTGTATGGTCTAAACAGTAGGCTGCGACTGTCGGTCCCGCGCCACTCAATGCAACGCTGAGCGCGCCAGCAGCGGTAGCGGCTTTTGCGACATCGTCAAATCCTGGAATTAGCGAGGCACGGTATGGCTGATGTAACCTATCTTTCATAGCGACAGGTAACATCTCAAATTGACCTGTGGCAATACTGGCAATTAACAGGGTACTTCGACTCGTATTATATATTGCATCTGCGAAACTTACTGATGTGGGCAGCACGCCGCGCGCTTGTTCTGTTGATAGGGGGAAATCTGGGATTGCGAGCACGACCGAAAGCACTGGTGGACATTCCAATCGAACGGTATGCACTTGTGCCTCCTCCAGTGCTGAGACAACGATGCCGCCATACAATGAGGCAGCGACATTGTCTGGGTGTCCCTCTAATTCTGTTGCAAAGTTAAGGAGTTCTATGTCAGAAAATGGAGAGTCGCATAGCAGGTTTGCGGTGAGTAACCCACCAAGAATTGCCGTTCCACTACCACCCAATCCACGAATCGCTGGTATTCCATTCTCTATCTGTAATTTGAAGCCTTTTGGAGGTCTAGTGCCGCTTCGATTGAAGACAAGTTCTACTGCTTGAAATGCGATATGCTCTGGCGTGCCCGGTATTTTATCCGCGTCTACGCCACTAACAACGACTTGCGTGTCGGTTTCAGTGGTTTCCAGCGTGACTTTGCTGTAGAGCTGCAGAGCAAGCCCGAGGACGTCAAACCCGGGTCCGAGGTTTGTTGTGCTTGCTGGAATCCGTGCGATAACTTTTTGGTTAAAAGTAGGAGGCATACAAAAAATTCCCGTGATGAGTTGTCAGTGTTCAATTATAGTTCACAGAAGCAGGTATCTTTACTAACAACTGCTGATGACTGCTAACTCTGAAGAGTGCTACAATTTTGAAATAGCAGTTTCAATTCTGCCTAATGCCTCTTGGATATTTTCCAACGAATTAGCGTATGAGAGCCGTAGGTAGCCATCACCGTACTTACCGAAGGCGGTTCCCGGTAAAAGTGCGACCTCTGCCTCTTCCATGATGTAATCGGCAAGATCTTCACATGAGATGGGCAATTGTGTTACATTCGGAAACACATAAAATGAACCCAGGGGCTTAATACAACTGATCCCGTCAATTGCATTCAGTCCACCTACAATTGCATCACGCCGCTTCTGAAATTCTGCGACCATTTCCGTCACAAAAATTTGCGGACCTGTAAGTGCTTCTATCCCTGCGAGTTGTGTGAAGGTAGCAGTGCAGGAGTTTGAGTTAATAGTTAACTGCGTAATTTTATCAGCAATTGGTTGTGGAGCGATACCGTACCCTAATCGCCATCCTGTCATTGCGTAGGTTTTAGAGTGTCCTTCGATTAGAATTGTCCGCTCCTTCATACCGGGGAGGCTGAGGACGCTGTGGTGTTTACCCTCATAGAGGATTCGAGAGTAAACTTCATCTGTCAGGACATAAAAATTATGTTTCTGGGCGAGTTCAGCAATGGCATCAAGGTCTTCAGAGGTGAGTGTGCCGCCTGTTGGATTCTGCGGTGAGTTGAGGATTAGGAGTTTCGTCCGATCGGAGATTGCGTCCGCGAGGTCTTCGAGTCGGAACCGGAAATCAACCTCCTCACGAAGTGGCAGCGGTATCGCTTTTCCACCGATGAAGTCAATAACGGATTCATAAACAGGAAAACCCGGTTCAGGATAAATCACCTCATCCCCATCATCTATTAAAGCGAGGATGGTGAAAAAGATGATCGGCTTCGCACCAGGGGTTACTGTGACTTCGTCTGGGTGTATTGTAATACCCCGTGTGTCCGTTATATGCTGTGCGACGACTTCTCGAAACGCTGGCACGCCTGCGGATGGACAATACCCTGTATGTCCTTCCTTCATGGCTTTGTAAGCTGCTTCAATAATATTAATCGGCGTTGGGAAATCCGGTTGTCCGATCTCTAAATGGATGATGTCTTTGCCTTGTGCCTCAAGTTGTTTGGCTTTGGCAAGCACCTCAAATGCGGATTCTGTTCCCAATCGACTCATCCGCGTTGCGAATGTGGATGTTTCCAAAATTATACCTCTCCTACTTTTTAAATTACCTTGCGGTTCGGTCAGGTGTGTTTAGATTAAGCATCACACCCCGTATATCCGTTCTCCATTCATTACGGACTACAGGGACTCTGTAAAGAAAGCAAGCATCTTTCCTTGCGGTTCGGTCAGGTGTGCTTCCGCTACGTATTGTTTACTTTCCTTGCAATATTACACCATTTCCGCCTGTTAACCAGACCTGTTTGCCTAAAATAAAGACGCTATTCAATCGGATCTTCCCAACCTCTAACATGCCTGCCTTGAGATCACCCAAGTCCTGGACTTCCCAATCCTTACCACCGTTATTGGTATGTACAATCACACCGACACCGAGTTCTCCGCCGACCGCCCAGCCCATATATTGATCAGCGAATTGGATGCTTCTTAGTGTTTCTTCGGTGTTGCTCATCTGTATTGCCCATTTTCCGCCACCGTTACTGGTGTGAAGGATAAGACCGTTTTCACCGACCGCCCAACCGTGCTTCTCATCTAAGAAAAAGATATCTTGAAGCACATCTTCCGCGCCAGTTTCTTGTGCCTCCCAACTCTGTCCGCCATCTGTCGTCTTCTGAATTACGCTACTTTGACTCACCTGTGGGACGACGTGGACACCCGCGACCCAGCCTGTGGATTCGTTGATAAACTGAATGGTACTGTACATCGTTGCTTCATCATCGCCAACGGCACCGAGTTGCCCACCTTGAAGAATTTTCCAAGAACGTCCACCGGTTGTCGTTGAGAGAATGGTATCGTTTGCGCCAACTGCAAACCCTACATCCTTATTGATGAAGTAGATGCCATTAAGTCCATTGCCGACTTTACTGGTTTGAAGTTCCCAATCTCTACCGTTGGTAGTGGCAGCAATCATACCGTTTTCGCCAATTGCCCAGCCGTGTTTGTCGTCTAAAAAATAGAGACTGGTGAGTTGGTCTTTGATATCAATCTCTGCTTTACTCCATGTTGCTCCGCCATCTGTCGTATATCCGATAAAGCCGGGATAATCTAATTCAAACGGCGAAACACCGACTGTCCATCCGTTTTGTTCGCTCGTAAAAACGATGGACATGTAATCCCTAACCTCTGGGTCGCGTTCCTGTAGAATATTCCAATCTCCTGCTACCGGTAGCACAATTGCTAAGATACCGGTGATTGCGAGTAGGGTTATCCCCCATGATGCCCGTGACTCAAATCTGTTCATTGTTATTGTGTCTCCTTTTTGATGTTGGATTAACAGCAGGTGCTTTTTGATAGCGTTTGTAGATTTCTAAAAACTTGCTGTTATAAAATTTAATGTGACTTAACAAGCCGGAAATTTGTCAATTAAAATTATAATATAACCTTGAATTGAAAATTAAGTCAACAGTTTTTTCAGTTTTAGCCATTCATTTAATTGGCAAGTTGCGACCAAGAGTACTTCGCAGTGAGAATCCTACACGGATGTATCCGGACTCAGAGGTCCTTCCTATAGGAGAACTGAATACCCTGCAGTTAGTGAAGTAGTTGTGTGTTGTGGGTAGCAGCACGCGTCGAAAAAATTAATAGTTTTCTGTTATTTGGCGAGGATTAGCGTTCCTGTTTTAAAATTTTCTCCTACCTGAAGTTGATAAACATAAACGCCGCTTTCCATAATTTCTCCTGCTTCATCACGACCGTCCCATGTCAATTCTGTCTCACCGGGCAGTGCTGTTAAGGTTTTAATAAGCATTCCATCAATGTCGTAGATGAGCACTGTGAATTCACCTGAAGCATCCTCAATTGAACGCGCGGGGAATACGATCTGATTGAAATCTTCGTCTAAAGAGAGTGGTGTAAACGGATTTGGATAGGGTTTATCAAAGATGCGCAGTTTTTTCTGTAGTGGCGCGGATTTATTATCCGCTTCGTCAATTGCGATAACCGCATAAGTAAAACTGCCTATAGACAATATTTGGCTATCAATAAATATATATCCTGTAAGTTCATCTTCTGGTGTTGCCACTATCTCGCTATCAGGAAGGGGTTGGAGTTCACCGGTTCCTGATGCCCTGAACTGAACTTGATACGTTATTACATCACGACTGGCACTCGGTTTCCACGTAATTTCCACGCCATCGCTTGAGGTGGTAATGCTGAGCATCATTGGTGGTTCGGGCGCGGCGGTATCCTCTGATACAGTCACAGTCTGTATCGCGGAACGTTCCGATTGCAAGAAAAGCGTTTTGTAAGCAGTAATCTGATATGTATGATTGCCCGGAAGAACGTTCACTTCGCGAAATGTAGTTGAGGAACGATCTTTGACATTAATAGGGTCTTCCTTGTCTCTGTAAATGAGGTAGCCGTTGACATCTGGGTCATCTGATTTTTCCCAGTGGAGCGTCACATCATTTTCACCGGTTGTGTCGGCTTCAGCCGTAAAACCTATAACTGGAGCAGGCGGCACATTTGGAATTACCTGCAAGGTGAAATTGTTGTTGTTGAGTTTTCCGTCTGCTTGCCCGGGACGGATAAATTCACCGATAGGCGCGTCATCAAGATTGCGTAAGCGCACCCTGAACGTTGCTTCTAATGTGACGGTGTTCGGCGTTTGGCACTCAAAGGTAATGTCGTATCTCGAATTCTGGAAATCGTTGATGACATCTGCGAGCTCAACGCGGAGGGTATTTCCACCGGAGACGACAGCTCGGGCTGCGATTTGGTTCCGGTCTCGCAAGATACCTTTGAAGTAGGACGATTGTGTCAGAAATCCGGGTGGCATCGCAATTTCAATAACCTTAATTTCTTCACCCGGTTCTGCGAGTGATCTGTCTATTAAAAGCGTCACAATCAATGGCACCGTTGAACTGGCAGGAACAATGCCTTTTGTTTCACCAACGACATTTATCTCGCCGACAGAAGTAACGGCACTATAACCGTTTATGGCGATCAATAGATTAATAATAAGTAGGAAAGTAATCGCTGTGTTTTTCATTTAGAAAATCTTTCTTTAGAGTAGTAGGTTGACGGAAAACCGTTGTGTTATATTGTCTTGAAAGTCTCCACTTAGCAGCTGAAATCCGTAATCAATTTGGAGAGAGGTGCTACTGATTGGGAGCTTGGCACTTCCACCAAAACTTAGCGTTGTGGCCGAATTGCTGCCATTTTTTATCCCGTAACCACCACGGAGAGCGATGGATTTATTCAACCAAACTTCTATGCCTGTGCGGATATAAGTGGCATCATTACGAGATGCAATCTCGAGAGTCCCTAAACTACCTTTCAATAAATTGCTGACTGCCGCACCTTGTGCGCTCATCTCTGCGATAGATTCAAGTCTATATGCCAAGCCTACGCGAATGTTCATTGGTACCGGTGCTATGGGTGTGTCGTCAACGGGGGTATCGGAGATACTCATATCTGCGGGAAGTAAATTCTCTACGGACGCACCCAGGCTAAGGCTTTTGAATGGTTTTGCAATCACCCCCAGATCAAAAGAGGCGGCTGAACTGGATGTTTGAGCAAAATACGGGTTCTCGGCGACGAATTCGTTCGCTTCATCAAAAGAGGTTCCGAAAAGTTTCAGGTTTGCACCAATCGCGAGTTGTTTGAAAAGTGCATTGCCATAAGAGATACGCACTATCTGTTCCCGATAAATTTCAGAATCTTCTGCCAGAATACCGAGACTCGCTCCGATCGAACCTATTTTCCCGACAGGGATAATGCCACTGATAGCGTTATAAGTAATGAGTCCATTAAAACGCTGTGCGTGTGTTCCACTGAAGTGGATAGCGTCGATATAGCCTAACCCTGCGGCATTGTAAT
This sequence comes from Candidatus Poribacteria bacterium, assembly GCA_022394775.1. Lineage (GTDB taxonomy): Bacteria > Poribacteria > WGA-4E > WGA-4E > WGA-3G > WGA-3G. The sequence goes on along the minus strand of JAGFCB010000271.1, from coordinate 23,194 downwards.
TCGCTGCGTTGCTATCATCGGCGAGTGCAACGAATGCGCCACCTAAACCGAGAGGTCTCGCGCCAACACCGATGTCGTTAAATGCAGCGAAAGTAACGACTGGAAAAAATAGAGCGATGGATAGAATTAGTTGAAGTATATGTTTCAAGTTATTATTTCCTTTATAATGGATCAAGCAGTTTATTTTTTTTCAACCGACACCCGCAGGATTGTGATCGGTGGTAAGGTTTTGATGGTAGATTCACTTTGTCCTGCCTGTCATAGGTACAAAGCGAACAGGGATGACTTCAGTCGTTTCGAGGGGTGGGATTGCGTTCTCCTCCTTTTGAAGCCCTTTTTGGATTAAAAGGAGTTTCTGTTCAGAACCACCGACCGGTATCACCATCCTACCGCCCATGGCAAGTTGCTCAATGAGTTGTTTTGGTACATCTTTAGGTGCTGCTGCGACGAGCACTGCATCGTAAGGTGCATATTCTTGCCAGCCATAATGACCATTCCCTTTTTTGAGGTGGACGTTTTGGTAGTTGAGTCCGTCCAACCGTGCTTTCGCATTTTTAGCAAGCAAGGGTATGATCTCAATAGAATAAACTTCTTTTGCCAACTCTGCGAGAATTGCTGTCTGATAGCCACACCCTGTGCCAATCTCAAGTACTTTTGAAGTCGGCGTGAGTTCCAACAAGTCTGTCATCAGGGCAACGATATACGGTTGTGAGATTGTTTGGTCGCAATCGATCGGTAGTGCTCCATCTTTATATGCTACACTGAGGTATTGAGGTTTTACAAATAGATGTCGTTTTACCTTTCGCATGACAGCAAGCACCCGCGGGTTACGAATACCACGCGCTGCGATTTGGTTTTGGACCATTTTTTGGCGCAGGGTTGAATGGTTTCTGGCGAACAACATTTTTAACGCCTTTCCAACATTAGTTTTTAAGACTTAGTTGCCCATATTATATTTTTAATTCGCTAAACTTATATGATAAGGCATGAGGAGGAAAAATCGCTGTTTTCTAATTATATTTAGGAGTCTCATCGTCGTGTTCAATGCGCCATACTGCACAATAAACTGTAGCGGAGATTTGGTTTTTGCTACCACATTCTCCGTATCGCTGTTTTCGAGCCGAGTCGTAAATGGCAACTGAAGTGTGCCGAATATTTGGGACAACCACGTTTTTTTTGGAAATTGGACTATCTCAAATGACTTTTCTCCGAGTCCTGCGCGTTCCCGTGCGATTGCAAGCGCGAGGCTTAAACCTCCCAATTGGTCTACAAGTCCGTTTTCCTGTGCTTGCCTACCTGACCAGATGCGTCCTTGTCCGAGTCTATCCACATCTTCCACTGTCAACTCAGTTCGTCCAAGTGCCACTTTTTTGATAAAGTCGTCATAAATCTCCTCGACCTGTTTTTGCACGATTGCTTTTTCTGACGGTGGGTAGTCACCGTAGTCTGAGTAAAAATCGGCGTGTTCACCTCGTTTGAGAATTTCTTTGTTGATGCCGAGTTTTTCATAGAGCCCTTTGAAGCTATACTTACCGCTGATAACACCGATAGAGCCGGTAATTGTTCCGGGTTCGGCGACGATAGTATCTGCGGGTGCTGCTATGTAATACCCTCCTGATGCTGCAACATCGCCCATTGAGACGACAAGCGGTTTGACCTCTGTAAGTCGTACCAATTCACGCCATATCGTATCGGCTGCCGTAACAAGCCCACCTCCGCTGTCGATCCGCAATACAACTGCCTTGATGTCGTTGTCATCTTTTACCTCTCTAACCACCCGTGTGATTGTATCTGCGCCCATCACTTGTGTGCCCAGAAATGGATCCACGAAACTGTCGCCTGTTAACATCAACCCTTTTGCCTCAATAATAGCGACCTTCGGCTGTGGCACCTGCCAATCTTGTATGTCCAGTCTGCTTTCTGCGTAGTCGCTTAACGTTACCAAATCGGTGTAGTTGTTTGTGAGTTCGGCTACAACATCCGGTAGTTCATCTTCATAGACGGATCGGTCTACGAGTTCAGTAGCAAGTGCTTGCCGTGCTGTATAGGGGCCCTCATTGATCCGTTTTTTCACATCTTTGTGTGTCCATCCGCGTCCTTCTGCGATTGCATCTACAAGTTGCTCATAGAGGTCATCAAGAATGATATTCTGAATCTCGCGATGTGTTTCAGACATCTCTTGGCTTGTGAATGCTTCGGATGCTGATTTGTATTTGCCGATATGTTCAAGATCCGCTCTGATGCCGAGGATATCTAATGCGCCTTTGTAAAAAGAACGCTCTGTCCGCAGACCGATCAATCGGACTTCAGCGGAGGGGTGAATCAGGATGCCGTCGCACGTGGTGGCGACGATATAGTCCCCGGTGGAGCAACCTGAGAGGTAGCAGAGTACAACACGTCCGGATTCCCTGAAATCCAGGATTGCATCTGACATCTCTTGGAGTTGTGCTAACCCATAACTATTTCCATTGATACGAATGAGGACACCGGCAACGTTTTCGTCCCATTTTGCTATGGGGAGGACTTCTTTAAGAGATCGCATCGGTAGATCGAGAAACATACGACGGCGTGGAATCGGTTTCGTTTTCGGGATGTTGGAAAAATGGAAATAGCCGACCCCGGTTTGTGCTTCTTGGTTTTTATCGAAGGCATTATCTGTCCCAAATCCCCAATTTCCGATACTTATGCCGAACCGTACATCGAAGCTCAAATCGCTATTTAAGGTGCCGCGAAGCATCAGTTCGCGAATAGGACGTACCTCTAAAGCATAGCGGAATTCTAAATCCTCTATGCCTTGTGTCTTCTGCATATCAATCGAGAGCGTAGTCCGCCATGTTCCGGGGCGGAGTGCTAATCCTAAATCGTAGGTGCGTCCGAGTTTTTCGCCAAGTAGTTTAGGACGATTGAGATCGCGTGCGATCCCCCCGATTGAGAAGTAACGGCGTCGGTACATCAAGCCAAGGGAGAGAGACCGGAATCCATCGTAACCTTTATCGTCCGAATTCATCCAGCTGTAACTCGTGCCCCAATAGAGTGAGTTGCCCAGATGCCGTCCACCGGAGAACGTGTAGCGTGTAAAGTCTGTGTCAGCGTCGGCGGTGACAAATTCCATGCCGAACCCGGCACCAGGGACAGCAAGGAAGAAAGCATCGTCGCCTGCCCAATCACTTTGATATGTTCGCAGGTAGTATAAGTTTAAACTACGTCCTGTACCGAGACCTGAGGGATTAAAAAAGGTCGCTAAGGCATCGTCGCTCGTCGCGATGGAGCTGGAAGGTAAATGGGTATGTGCTTTCGGTGGTGCGTCGGCAGCACAGAGCGTGCTCATCCCGTAGATGAATGCTGCTGAGATAACAGCCTTCCTAATGTATCCTAAGTATCTATCAAATGAGGGTGTAACAATGGATATACTTCTCATCTAATGTGGGTTTGCGGGCAGGCGGATTACGCCAACTCACAGCTCAAACTCTACTATAGGATACCATAAAACAGCAAAAATTGCAACAAAAACCCTACGACTTACGCAATTTTTTCATATTGCCTACACGTTAGGTGCTGCTGGTGAGGTCGGAATGCAGGTCGCATGAATCAACGGTATGAATGCCGTGTGGCATTCCCCGGGGCGCGTACGCCGCAAAACCTCACCAACAAAAGGATTTTATGCGAGTTCTGTGCAATAAATGCTAAGAATGCCGAGCATATTGTGGGAATAATTCATCATGAATGTCACTACATTGCTGGAGGTGGACTCTCCTGCTTTCATTTGCGGTATCAACCATCGTTGGGAAGAACATACCCGCGCCTGTATCAATCTGATACCCACCTGCTGAATGGACGCTCAGATATTGATGCAAGGTCTCTAAATCAGGTTCAGTTGTGCAGTGTCGTGTGCAATTCATCGTGAACATCCGCCGTCGGGTGCCGCCTCCAAACGATGCGTGATAGGTATCGTGATTAAAAATCACAATATCACCGGGTGAGGTTTCCAAGGCGATGCTGGTTGGAAAGTCCTTTGCCGGGATGCCGTAGAGTGCCTCTGATTGATTTGGATCAATCTTTTCGGCTCTGACAAAATGGGACGGGTTTTGGCTGCCCGGAATAACGCGTAAACATCCGGTGTCTTTCGTCAGATCATCAAGGTAGAAAGTTACTTTACACGCAAAGAGTTGCCCCCAGCCTCCATCAGGATGCCAACCTGTATCGCCAGAGTAATAATTTCCGTCACCGCCAGCGTAGTTGAAGTCTTCACCGATCACGCCACCGATAAGTCCCTTGACGCGTTCATCATCAAGCAAGGTACAGAGCCGTGGACGATGCTCTATAGGACCGCCGAACATTGTCCGACTTGTTCCATCATGGTTCTTACCGCCCCCGAATTCTTGAATCGAGATTTCAAATTCTTCCGTAATCCATTCCATCTCGCTTGCTGAGAACATGCCGGGGATTGCGAGATAGCCAAACGTATTGAAAAAATTGACTTGATGTTCTGTCAGTTTCATCTTTTTAAGTTTCCTTGCGGTTCGGTTAGGTGGGTTTAGGTTAAGCAGTCCGTTTCCGTACATCCGCAGTGCGCCGCTGTTGCACTGCTGCTATCCTTTGGGCGGAAACCCGATTTTGACGTCGGAAAAATCGGAGCAGAACCTCAATATTTAAAAAACCTTGCGATTCGGTTAGGTGCGTTTAGGTTAAGTCGTACGTTTCCACTACAAGTTGTTCATATTATTCCCATCGCGCCCAGGTGTTTGGTATGGCATATCCTTCATCAATATATGGATCTTCACCAGCGACAGTGATAACTCCGCGGTAATTCCGCTGTCCTTTCCACCCCAACCACGATGCGGTTGAACAATAGTGGCTCACAAGGATTCGCCGAAATTTATTGCTTCGGTTCTTTTTCGAGCGGTGTAAAAGGTAACCGTTGAAAAAAAGAACACTGCCCGCTGGCATTTCAATCGGAATTTCTTGGGTATCATCAAAACCTACGGCTTCGTGGCAACTATCGAATTCATGGCGTTTGTCGTGTGGTACGCGATCATAGATTACACCGGAACGATGGCTATTCGGTAGTACCCAGAGACAACCGTTCTCAATCGTTGTATCATCTAATGTAATCCACGCGCCAACAAGCGATCTATCGCGTGTCGGGATTGGGTGTTCGTCCTGGTGCCAGGGGTTCCCGGTATGTCCCGGTACTTTACTCAACATCATTGACTGCATGCATTTTACACCACCATCCCAAAACGGGATGTGTGCCCCAACAATCACGCGAAGGACTTCGCAGATTTTGGGATGTTCGATGTAACGGCGAACGAGTGGACTATAGACATGTGGTTCGCCGACACACATAATTCTGTCTAATACTTCCATTTCACTGGCTGTTTCTGGCATCGGTGGAATTGCGTCTTGTGAGTAATCGCCACGAAAGATCTTTAACATTTCGGCTTTCAATGCGTTGCATTCTTCCGATGTAATGATATCTGGAAGCATCAAGTATCCATCATTGATATATGATTTTGCCCAAAGATTAGACTGTTCTTGTACCATTTCAGATCCTTTGTAGACGCGGTCTGAAACCGCCCATTATTCTGCCCGGATAATCCGCCATGTCTCTGCTTCGTTAGCGAAGACCAGCGTTACTTTGCCCGACGTTTGTTTAACCTGTTCATCCCCTTTTGTGACGTATTGCAACGTGTATCCTCCGGTTACGATTGCCGTATCATCGACAATATTCGGATGGATATTGATGTCTGTAAGCGTCATGTCAATCTGATGATGAACTTCAAAAAAGTGAGCTGCTTTGGTTTTAACGTCTTGATATGTACGACCATTTGATAGATATGCCTCTGAGAAACAGGACATAACTTGTGCCAAGTCCGCCATGTCGTATCCGAGTTCATATAGGTTCAAAACGTTCTGGATTGTCTCCTTGGTTGTTGGTTCAGTTTCACCTTTATCGGTTTGCGTTTCGGTCAGCACAGTGTGTCCTACTGCTTCAGGTGGGATTCCTTGCACAATTTGCTTTAGCGTATATACCTCCGGTGCGGTATACCCCCATACTTCTAATTCCATTACCCGTGCGATGCCTTCCACTTCGTACACAGGTCGTTTACCTGCCATGTGTTGGTAATTCCGGACGGTATCGTTTGAGGATACTGGCACAAGCCTTATTTTTTGGGCGATTAGACGTTGCTGAACTTCATGGACCCGCTTACCTTTTGTGTTATTTCGCGCAGTATACTGCTTATCTTTCGTATTACCCGACGGAATAAGCCCCCAACCGGTGCCGTGCCAATATTCGATCCGGTAATCCTTCAATCCAAATTGTGGTGCTGGATATTTCTCAGAGTCGATCGTCCACATAACAATTTTACGAATATCAACAGGTTTAGCGAGTGTCACGACGACATACGGACGCTTGTTTAAGTCCGAGGTACGAAGATGCTCTAAACTGCTGCCCCAACCGCTGCCTTCGTCCCATGTTTCAGAGGTAGTATCGCCATCAATGATTTCCTCGGCGCGATGATTTGGAACGGATTGGGAGGCATCTGTGGTGGCCCCGTTACGACTCAGTGCGAAATTTGTGAGCGGTGGTGGTGGCTCTAAAAGATGTTCCTGCAAAGTTTGCGATTTACAACTGATTATTGAAAGTAAAAGCATCAGGCATACAATATACACACGAAGCATCATCTACCTCCTTTTTTGTTTCATCGTAACACTGCTAAACGTCCGAGCAGCTGCGCGGTCTGTTCTCCAACGACAGCCCGTATTCTGTAAAAATAGGCGCCGTTGGCAAGCAGCATGCCGTCATCATTTCGGGCATCCCATGTACACTCGTTGTAGCCTTCGTTTCCAGAAGCCTTTTTCAAGACTTTTACTCTCCTACCGGATGCTGTGTAAACTGTGATGGAGACTTCATCGGCATCCAGTGATAACTGATAGGTAAATGTTGTTTCTCGCTTCACGGGATTCGGATAGTTATGTGCATCCCAAATTCGGAAAGGTGTCTCCTCTGGCGAGAAATCAGCATCGTGTTTCAGAAGCGTCTGATAATCGAAACCTGTTAACCAAGCGACTTCTGCATTTAAGGTGCTCAGCAACTCTGCTTCAATTGTCTGATGTGAATATCCGAAAAGCGGAATAAATTCCTTAATGCTTTTGATGTACGGTTGTATGGACTTTGAAAACTCTATTGCACTTGTGAGTTTGGCACGAATTTGCTCTTCCGTTCCGGGTTCATAACCGAGTGCTATTGCTTCTACTAATTTGGATCGACTTTCAAATAACAACACCCATAATTCCATTAAGCGAACCGCGTCGTTTAAATCTTCGGTGGCCTCAAGGTCAAAAGGTTCTGCGATTTCGCTTGCTGTTCGCATCTCGTTTGCGGCTTGCTGTTGCGGTGCCAAAAGTGCTGTGAACCGATTTGCGGCAAATTTGGCGATCTCCAATTCAGGGATAGCGAGTGTGTCTTCTACTGCGCGCGGTCCGATCAGGGTCCAGAATCGTGTAGCCAGACCAGCAGAGCCGCTCCCATAAGTGCCACCTACAGTAAGAGATCCGGCGTAATCTGAAAAATAACTCGTCATGTTCCAACCATTTACCCGCAGGGCGTTCAGAATGTGTGGTGCTGCTTCAGTGCCGTAGCGGGCAATTAATTCATTGAGGAGTAGTTGAAAATAGTCGAGTTCGATATCCCAATTGAGACGTGCACTAACGAGCCGGTCGAGATATCCCAATCCCTGTGTTGCACCTTGGACGGTGAACCCACCTAAGCCGATGACTTCAGGGTCGTTAGCGAGTCGTCGGACACCTTGCACGAACGTATCGCTTTCCAGCATCCAGAACGGCATTACCTCCTCAACTTCGTGGGACAGCACTATGAAGCGATGTCCGATCTCACCGAGTGATCTGATTTGTGGGATAGGCACGCCTGCGTCTGCGACAGGTTCGCCATCCGCGCCCCACTTACGCGAGAAAATAGTCCCTTTTGGTAATTGCCGTGCGTAGATACCTGCACCATCCTTAAGCCAGCTGCTGTCATATCCAGAGATGTAGAATTTGAAATCCGGGCGTACCTCCCGTGCAGCGTTGATAATTGTAAAATAGACCTGCCAAAGTTTAGCTTGTCCTTGTTCTGTTCTATCTCCGCAATCCGGGCAATCGCATGCTCGCGTCTCGTGCCCCCACGACCTAAGATGGAAACCGGCAAGCGTCGGATAGGTACGCACAATCGCCTGAATCAGTTCCGCTGCGAGCGTATGAAATTCGGGTTTAGACCAGCAGAAGGGTCGATAAGATACCTCGTTCCGAGAAGCACCGTAAAGGACAGTCGGACCCAAGACATCAGGACGCTCCCGAATCAATGCTTCAGTCGGTTCACCGGTCACATACATGAAGAGATAGGCATTGATCCCACGCCGTTTGAGTGCATTAAACCGACCTTGTAGTGTCGCGATACGTTCCCGCCGTTGTGCTAACGGTTCGTCTTGTAGTGCGTCAAATGCCGGGGTATCTACATATTTGAAAGCGGTACCGAATCCATCTTCGATACCCGTGCCAGTCCAAACGCCTTCACCACCGCTCATATTGACGCGATGCCGTGCGAGCCAATCCGGATCTTCTATCTCTAACACAGCACGCACAGGGTAGAATGGTGCCGATGTCTCGTTTATGAACGGTACAAGCAGTGCCTGCGCTTTGGCAACTGGCACTTCTGGGTGCACAGGTGTTAGACCGGTTAGTGCCGTAATACATTTCTCAATGAAGGCGTACGCGCCGTAGATAACGCCTCTCTCTGTGTGTGCCGTTACAACGATGACGATTTCAGTACCGACCTCTACTGTTTTAATACGATAGCCTTCATCTCCAAGTTCTTCTCCGAGTGTAAGTTCTACATTGGCTTGTAGCCCCGCAATCGTCGGATTTGATTTGGGGGTACCCAATACAATTGCTATTTGGGTTTCTGTCTCTTGTCTATTGGTTCGGATGTCGAGTTTAGCACCTGTGAATTGCGCAATAAAGGCTTGAATTTCTTCTGCCGCGAACTGTTCTTGTGCTGAGGCGTTTGCTCCGATTTGAAGTGTTGCCCTCGGTTCACCGGATACGGCGATCGGAATTTCATTGCTTTTTGCGGGAGCAACGCATATCACAAAGCAGAAGATAGCTATGAGTAGTCGGCTTTCAGCCCTCAGCAAGAGAATTCTGCAGCGCGGAAAAACTGATTCGCAGTGAGAACAACCTGTCATAGACACTGCCGACAGCCGACAGTTTCCGATAGCCGATAGCCATTTAATGGGCATGTTTACCTTCAAATCCCTGAAGAAAGTAGATAGCGGAAAAGGTCAGCACGAATCCGATAACAAACAGCACTTTGGCAGTGCGCCTCAAGCCAGACACTTCAGTGGTATATTTGCCACGGAACCCATCCATCACAACGTGCAAAAGTGTACCTACAGCGAATGCTGTTAGGTAGTCTGTCAATTCTGCGAAAACGCCACGGAGCAGCTGCTCTCCTAATACTGCACCTACCACAGGTCCGACGATTAGTGGTGTTAGCAGCATCAACGCTTTAACAAATTTCTGATCACGTAGCAGTGCGGCAGTGATAAGCGTCCCAACTGGCAAGCGGTGGATCAATATACCGAACGCGAGCGCGGTGCCAAGTGCTTCATCTCTCGCTGCAATCACCAAGTTAAGTCCATCCGCAAGCGAGTGAAGCGATAAACCGAACACTGTTAAGTTGATGCCCCAATCGCGCTCTCTCTTATCAGTGTATTCCTCGGTTTCATTGCGTTGGTGTGTTGTGAGGCGTTCTATACCTGAGATTAGGAGGAACCCACCCCACATCACGAAGATTGTGACGTACCCTACCTCGGTATAAAGGTGTATCATCATTACCAAAACGACCCCAAGAACTGCGCCAGCGGTTAACCCAAAAATGTTTCCAAAATGTTTTTGTTGTACTTGGGATACGAAAGCAATACCTGCACCGAGTGGCACCGTCACCACCGCAATTGCCAGATAAAATATAAGCATGCTATAAATATAACAAAATTTAGATTGAAATGCAATCTAAATTCGGTGTACACGTTTACCTCAATTTTTCAATTGACGCGTTCGCGCTTTAATGTTATAATTAATTTCTGTAGTCATGCAAATTGACGCAAATTGTACCCGCGTTGGGTGTTATATTTATACTCTGTTATCTGATAAAGGACGAACGAAATGTTAGACAAAATTTTTGATTTTATCATCGGTTTTATGCTCAATAGAGATTTGGAAAAAGAGATGGGCGTTCGACATAAGTTTCTGAAAGGACGTATCGTTGAGATTCCTGCAAAAGCCGTTGATAGAATCGTTGATTTTATGGTCGGAACTCGCTACTCCTACTATTTGGAGATGCGGCGTAATATGCTTGAGGGTGGTGTTGTTGAGATACCTTCAAATATCTTTGATTGGAAAGCACTTGAACGCACGAGTGGTTATTTGCGTCTCTATATGGAAGACTTTCATGATAAGTTTACGGAAAGTTATGAAGGAAATTTCCCCATTGAAGATTTTAAAGACTGGTTCCGTTATTTTCATGTCGAACGGCCTGAAGAAGAGTCAACAAAAAAATCTGTTTCCGAAGCCTTACTCGCTGACGATTTACCGAGAATTTAAGGTTAAAGTACTCAGATGCCGGATTCGGTGAGTGTTCATTCCGGCATCTCGTCGTAAGTCTGCCCATCTAACTCCCGTCCTGTCTTCGATTTACGTTTGCTTCCCCATTACTTGAAGAAAAAATGTACTTTGGCATCCGCGCACTGCTTACGGACGTCAGGTTGTCTTTTTCTCCGATATACTTTCCATCACCTTCTCATCCAAAAGTAGACAAAGCTGATAATCCCCGCTACAAGCATGATACAATATGTGGCAAAATAGAGCTGCACATTAATCAGATAGGTTAGAAACTGGATGCCTACGAAAACACCAATAGCAAGCAGGGTACAGAAGAAAGGTATCCAAATCGCGGCTGTCCGTTTTTGGACGAATTCTTCGGCGAGCGGCAAACCGGATTGTGATTTCGGATACAAGATGACGTAATTGAGTAAAATGATGAATCCTGGCAAGACGTAAAATATGCCTAAAACGCCCCAAATAACGATAGCAATGCAAAGCATCAAGAGCGTACACGGCGTAACAAGGTAAAAGAGGGCAGTCGCTTGTACGCCTCGCCACAGATCGCTTGATGCTGTGAAGGGTGCAAGTTTTAACACCCACGCTGCTTTCCAGTGCTCCGAATATCTGACCGGTACGATGAAGCTATCGACAGATCCCATACTTACAAAGCAGAACAGCATAGAAAAACCTGGACTGAGTCCGATAGCGTAGGAGGCTTGAATCCATTTCCATTTTAGAAAAAACAGATTATCCTGTGTAGATATAACGATGATTACAAGCATACTCCCAAGAAAAATAAAAAACTGTTGCAGTATTCTCTTATCCCGATATAGATATGCGGTGCTGAGGCAAAGTCCAGCCCGGATGGCGTGGTTTCGGAACATTCTCGCGAATAGCGGCGTTTTCACTCGCACCTCAGACTTTCGTCGACTCTCAGAGCCCAAAAGATAGGAGAGGTATTCTGAATAACCTCTCGCGATATTCCGAAGTGGCACGAACACTAAAAAGAGCGTTGAAGTAACAGCCAATCCTGTTAAAATCAGATACTGCAGTTCTATTTCTCCAAGTGCGAGCGAGACTGTTCCAGCAAACCAGCCATTCGGGAGCGCGTAGAACCATTTCAGAACCGAGGTCATTTTATCCGCTGTGAAACCTTCTGGTAACATACGAGGTGATAATTGAGAGAAAAGAATCCACATTGTCGGGAAAAGTGCCGGGAATATAAACTGGGCGTATTGTGCTATGTTTCGGAGTCCTTTTTTGGTGTAGAATTTCGCCAAATATCCTGCGAACATCGTCATGACACCGATGGTGAAAAAGCCTGATAGGAAGACAACAAGTAGGTAAATCACAGGAAAAAGGAATCGGAGACTGGGAGATGCCTCTCCACGGAGCCAAATGCCACCGATAGCAGGTAATAGATTTGAACTCATCAACAACAGAACAGTATAAGTGAGGATCGGTGTCAGTTTCACGAGAAAATAGGTTCGTGATGAAATCGGGGTGTGTGCGACAACTGGATAATGTGTAGGACTCAGAAGAACATCAAAGTGTGGGATCGTCCAAAGTCCTACGACTACCATAGACATGGTTATGCCGATAAGCGCGTAAGTAAACACATCCACTCGGAGGATTACCATAACCGCAATGGGTATACTTATGGCAAAACAGAATAGGCAGTTCAAACCCAGAGACAGGTTAACAAAGCGTTTCCCCTCAAGTGCCCGCTTCTGTATCAATTTTTCTGTTTGTAGGAGATACCTGTATTGGGTTGGAGAGGCACCGAGCATTTCCACGACTTTTTGGCGTAGCTTGCAAGCCGAAAACTTGCTGTTAGAAGTCTCAAGCATCTAAGCTTATCTCTCCTTATTTTGTCGTAATAGATAGACAAAACCGATAAGTCCACTCAGAACTGTGACGCAATAGAAACCGTAATACACCCAAATATTCAGCAGATACGTCAAAAATTGGATGCCTACGAAGACTACAACAACCAACGCGCTACACACGAAAGGGATCCACGCGCCAGTAGCCATCTGTTTTTGGACGAATTCTTCAGCGAGCGGCAGGTTGGACAGCGGCTTTGGGTAAAAAATGACGTAATAGAGTAAAACGGTAAATCCCGGCAGGACGTAAAATATCCCTGATGCCCCCCAAATAACGGTAGCGATGCAAAGCGTCAGGAGCGTAACTGGCACAACAACGTAGAGGAAGGTAGTCGCTTGCACACCACGCCACAAGTCTCGCGGTGCTGCAACCGGTGCGACCGTTAACATCCACGATGCTTTCCAGTGTTCTGAGTATCTGACTGGTAAAATGAGACAATTGATAAAACCTGTACCGATAAAGTAGAACATCATGGAAAAACCTGGACTTAATCCGATGGCATAAGCGTCTTGAATCCAGTTGAGAGAAAACACTTCGTCCTGTGTAAATACCACCACGATTATAATGATAGCCCCAAACATACCGAAAAGCTGCCGTAACATGTGCTTATCGCGGCGCATATATGTAGCGCTGAGGCAAAGTCCCGCGCGGATAGCATGGTTTCGGAACACTCTCGCAAATAGTGGTGTTTTCACCCGCAACTCAGATTTCTGACGATCACCGGATTCTAACAAGTAAGAGAGGTATTCCGAATAACTTCTCGCGATACTTCGCAGCGGAACAAACACTAAAAAGAGTGTTGAAACAACAGCCAATCCTGCTAAAATCAGATACTGCCGTTCTATTTCTCCGAGGGCAAGCGAGACTGCTCCAGCAAACCAGCCGTTTGGAAGCGCGTAGAACCATTTCAGAGCCGAGATTGCTTTATCTATTGTGCCATCCGATACTGATCGAGAGAATAAGCGCGGGAGGAGAATCCATAGCATCGGGAAAAGTGTAGGGAATATAAATTGTGCGTATTGTGCGATATTTCGGAGGCTCTGCTTGGTATAAAGTTTCGTTAAATACCCTGCGAAGACCGTCATCACACCAACCGTAAGGAAGCCAGACATGAAGGCGATAGGCAGATAGACCAGCGGAAAAAGGTATAAAAGTTGAGAAGATGCCTTAGCGTGAATCCAGATGCCAGCGATCGCAGGTGGTAGATTCAGACTGCCCAACAATAGCAGGGTGTAAGTGAGCACCTGCGTCAGTTTCACAAGAAAATAGGTTCGTGATGACACAGGCGTGTGTGCCACAATGGGATAGTTTATCGGGCTAAGAAGGATGTCGAAGTATGGGATCGTCCAGATGCCTATCATTGCCATAGACATAGTTATTCCGATAAGGGCGTAGGTGAACACGTCCAGAGATAGGAATAGCATAGTGACGGTCGAAAGTCCCATAAAAAAGAAAAGTGCGCAGGTCAAACCCAGCGACAGGTTGACGAAGCGTTTTCCTTTAAGTGCCCGCTTCTCTACCAATTTCTCTGTATTCAGGAGGTATCTGTACTGTGTTGGAGAGGCACCCAGCATTTCCGCGACTTTTTGGCATAGCTTGCAAGCCGAAAACTTGCTGTTAGAAGTCTCAAGCATCTATGATTTCCTCCGCTTTTCTTTTAAAAATAAATATGTAAAACTGATAAGTCCACCGGCGACGATAACACAATAAAAACCGTAATAACTCCATCTATCAATCAGGTAAGCGAAAAGTGGGATCCACGGGAAGACTTTACCAAGGAGGATACCGAGGGGAAGAAACCACCATACAAGCCTTACCCGTTTTTGGACGAGTTCTTCAGCGAGTGGCAAACCAGCGCGCGGTTTTGGGTAAAAAATCACGAGATTGAGTAAAATGATTAATCCCGGTAGGACGTAAAATATGCCTAAAACGCCCCAAATCACCGTAGCAAGGCAAAGCATCAAGAGCGTCCACGGAGCAATAAGATAGAGGCAGGCAGCCGCTTGCACACCTCGCCACAAGTCCCTCGGTGCTGAAAGGGATGCCAGCATTAGTATCCATGACGCTTTCCAATGCTCCGAAGACTTGACCAGAAACATGAAGGTGGGAACAATGGTGAATCCGACAATATAAAACATCTCAGAAAAACCTGGACTGAGTCCAATAGGGTAGGAATCATCAACCCACATCTCAGAAAAACCTGGACTGAGTCCAATAGGGTAGGAATCATCAACCCACATCTGACCCAACGACATCAGATAAAGCGATAGATTAGAAAAAACTGGGACCGTAATAGCAGCTATCAGTGAACCCCAAAAGTGTCGCAATAGGAACCTATCGCGACGTATGTACACAAAACTGAGGCAAAGCCCTGCACGAACTGCACGGTTTCGGAATATTCTCGCAAATAGCGGCGTTTTCACCCGGAGTTTAGATGTTTGTTTACTGCCAGATTCCAGCAGGTAAGAGAGATATTCTGAATAACTTTTTGCGATACTCCGAAGCGGAACCATCACCAAAAAGAGCATTGAAGCGATAGCCAATCCTGCTGAAATCAAGAAATACCGTTCTATCTGTCCGAGCGCGAGTGCAACTATTCCAGCAAACCAAGCGTTTGGAAGCGCATTGAACCATTTCAGGATCGAGGTTAGTTGATCCATTAAGCTATCTGGTGATCGGTAATAAAGGAGGATGCCCGTTAGGGGTAAGAAGAACAGAAATATAAACTGTACGTATTTCACAATATTTCGGAACGTCTTTTTGGTGTATAGTTTTGTCCAATACCCTGCGAATGTCATCATCACGCCAACTGTGAAGTAACCTGACATGAAGGCGACAGGCAAGTAAACCAGAGGAAAAAAGTACTGGAACTGAGAAGATTCATCCGCACGAATCCAGATACCACCGATAGCAGGCATCAGATTTAGACAGGCTAATAACGGGATTGTATGCTTTAGGATCTGCGTTAGTTTTACGAGAAAGTAGGTTCGCGATGATACTGGGGTGTGAGCAATGACAGGATAGTTTATCGGGCTAAGAAGGATGTCGAGGTATGGGCTCATACAGGTGGCTATCGTCATCATAGACACGGTTATACTCGTAAGTGCATAAGAGAATATGTCTATCGGGGAAAAGAAGGGTATAGACGCAACTGAGATGCTGATTGTAAAACAGAAAAACCAGACTGCAGCAAGCGAAAAGTTACCAAAGTTGTTTTTTCCTTTAAGTGCCCGCTTATCTATTAATTTTTCTGTCTGTAGAAGATACCTGTATTGGGTTGGAGAGGCACCGAGCATTTCCACGACTTTTTGGCGCAGCTTGCAAGCCGAAAACTTGCTGTTAGAAGTCTCAAGCATCTACGGTTTCCTCCACTCGTCTATTTTTCTGTAGAAAATGAATAAAACTGATAAGACCACCGATAACCATAAGGGCATAAAAACCGTAATAGACCCATATATTCAGTAGATACGTCACAAATTGGATGCCTACAAAGATACTGATGCTGAAAAGACTCGCTAAGAAAGGAATTAAAGTCTCACCAGCCATTTGGCTTTGGACGAATTCTTCGGCAAGTGGCAAGCCGGATAGTGGTTTTGGGAGAAGGATGACGTAATTGAGTAAAATAATTAATCCCGGTAGGACGTAAAGTATACCTAAAGTGCCCCAAATGAACGTAGCCATGCAAAACATAAAGAGCGTGCAGGGGACAACAAAGTAGAGAAAGGCAGCTGCCTGCACGCCTCGCCACAAGTCGTATGTTGTCGATAGCGGTGCAAGCCTTAACATCCAAGACGCTTTCCAGTGTTCCGAGTATCTGACCGGTAAAATGAAACTGCTAACAATGCCCATTCCTACGAAATAGAATATCATAGAAAAACCTGGACTGAGTCCAATAGCGAAGGCATGAAGAACCCATTCTTGGTCAAGTATAACTACGAGCATGATAAGGGGGCCAAGCGAAGCAAAAAACTGTCGCGCCAGATGTTTATCGCGACGGATATAGACAAAACTGAGGCAAAGTCCTGCACGGATCGTTCGGTTTTGAAACATTCTCCCCAACAGCGGCGTTTTCACCCGAATTTTAGATTTTTGCCGACTCCCGGATTCCAACAGGTAAGAAAGATATTCAGTATAACTCTTCGCGATGCTCCGAAGTGGAACCAACACTAAAATGAGCGTTGCAGCGATAGCCAGTCCTGTTAAAATTAAGAAATGTGGTTCTATTTGTCCAAGTGCAAGGGCTATAGTTCCAGCGAACCAACCGTTCGGAAGTGCGTAGAACCATTTCAGAGACGAGACGAGTTTATCCATTGGAAGGTACGGTAATAGGCGAGAAAGGAGGACAAGCGTCACGGGGAAGAGCGCGGGAAATATAAATTGCGCGTATTGTGCGACATTTCGGAGTGTCCTTTTGCTGTAGAGTTTTGTCAAATACCCAGCAAATGTGGTCATCACACCAATTGTGAAAAACCCCGACATAAAAACAATAGGGAGATAGACGACAGGAAACAAGAGTCGAAACAGAGAAAATTCGCCTTTATGAACCCAGATACCACCGATGGCAGGCATCAGATTTAAGCTACCTAACAGCAGCGCGGTGTAAGTGAGTATCCGCGTTAGTTTCACGAGAAAGTAGGTTCTTGACGATACCGGCGTATGGGCAATAACAGGATAGTGTACAGGTATAAGAAGGATATCAAAGTATGGGATCATCCAGATGCCTATCATCATCATAGACATCGTTATACCGATAAGCGAGAAGGCGAATGTGTCCATCGGAAGGAGGAACGGCATAAAAGTGAATAAGACACTCATTATAAAACCGACAACACAGGTCACGGCGAAGGACATATTGGATAAATCGTTTCTTCCTTCAAGTGCCCGTTTCTCGATCAACTTTTCGGTTTGTAGGAGATACCTGTACTGGGTTGGTGTGTCGCAGAATCTCTCTACGATGTTCTCAAGCATTCGGGGTGTCCTCCATCACAATCCGAATGGCTTCCTCGGTTTTTTCATCGATCCCTGTTGTGTCGGTTAGCTGTGTGAAAATCTCATTGAGTGCTGTTTGATTGGTCTGCTCTCGCAACTCTGTCACCGGTGCATCGGCGATAAGTTTCCCGGCATCGATAATCATAATTCGCGGGCAGAGCGTTTCAGCGACTTCGAGAATGTGTGTACAATAGAGAATCGTTTTGCCTAAATCGGCTAAACGTTGTAGTAACGTTTTCATGAGGGTTACCGTTCCCACATCCAGATTGGTGAAGGGTTCATCTAAAAATAGGACTTTTGGGTTGTGCATCAGGGCAGACATGATGATACACTTCTGGCGCATGCCTTGTGAGAAACCGCTGATCCTTTGGTTCGCCTGAGACGATAGGTCAAACAACTGCGCGAGTTCTGTTATTTTCTGCGCGATGAGGCGTTCCTCTAAATGATAGAGCCTACCGATTAATTGGAGGTGTTCTACCAAGGTGAGGTGTTCATAGAGTTGCGCTTCTTCAGGCACATATCCGATATGTCGTTTTAGTTCGAGCAGCTCGGTTTCGGAATCGTATCCCGCCACAGAGATTTCTCCAGATGTCGGCTGCAGCAAACCGACGAGCATTTTGAGCGTTGTGCTTTTTCCTGCCCCGTTGGGACCGAGATAACCGACAATTTCGCCTTGTTGTATTTCAAAGCTAATGTCGTCAACTGCCGTATTTTGTCCATATTTTTTGGTGAGATGCGAAACCTGTATCATATTCTTGTTTACCCTCGTAGTTTAGAATTATCGGACTTACGTAATTTGCTGATGAGTACCTGCGGTCCGCACGCCGCTGGCGAGGTTTCAAACCTCGCCAGCAAAGGACGCTTCGTAAGTCCTGAACTATTTGTTTTCGGTTTTGGTTTTGACTTGCGGATGTTAACGTTTTTATGTAAGACCGCGCGGCTTTTTACGTCGTTTTGTGAAAGGAAACCCACTATAATAATTAAAGACGCTATTTTGTGGAAGAAAGGGTGCATAATTTCAGACACTTTCTCGGTATTAGTAGATTTCTATTTTAATCTATGATACCATATTTAGACATTTCCATCACTCTGATTTCTTGAGGAAAAGGAACATACACCATGGAATTCGTCGCGTTGACAGAAACACAACGGCAGGAATTTGAAGAGAACGGATACTTCATTATGCGGTCGGTACTTGACGACGAGATGATAGGTCGTTTAACTGAGGCAGGAGACCGATTAATGGCATCGTTGGATCTCAATGGCGGACATTATGGACACAGGCGAGACGGGTTGGTGCAAGAACCCGCCTTCGCGGAACTTGTATCGCAAACAAAAGCGATACCATTGGTGATTCAACTTCTTGGTACGAATCTGCACATTACTAATACGGCACTTCTCTATAAGCATCCGCAGCCACACGAATTTCCAGAGCAGCGTGGGTGGCACCGGGATGCAGGTGTGCATTTGGATCTCGGACACAAGGCTTGTCCGCGCGTTGGGTTGAAGGTGGCTTACTGCTTAACGGACTGTGATGTGCCGAATTCTGGTGCGACGCTGTTTATTCCGAAGAGTCATAAGTCGGGGGTACCCTTGGGTATTCCTGAAGGTGAGATTGATCCGATTGAACCTTACGACGAACCACTGCTCCGCGCCGGAGACGCGTATTTCTTTGAAAGCCGTATCTACCATACAACCGGACTCAATTTTACCGATAAGACTGCTAAGATTGTTATCTACGGCTACCATTACGCGTGGCTCAAACCGGAAGGGTACCTGTTGTATTACAATGATAGACAACAGCCTGATGAAGAGGTGCTGGCAAACGTTGATGATTTGGGGAAACAGTTTCTCGGTGGTGGCGGCGGTGCGGCAGCACAGTGGGCAGCAGCACATAATCTGACGTTAGAGCAGGCACCACACGTTGTCACGATCTGATTGACTTTAACGCTCTTTTTTTAGAACTTGTAGAAGACACGTGCATTTTCCGCCATGATCTTGCGTTTGAGTGTCGGTGTGAGGTTTTTCGGGATGGCCTGATCGGGGGAATCGAAGTCCCAATGTGGGTAATCGGTTGCGAACATTAATTTGTCGTCTAAGTTGAGCTGCGCAAGGAGTTGATCGAAGTATTCTTGTTTGGGGGGTTCTTCGATCGGTTGTGTGGTAATCCAGAAGTGTTCTCGGATATATTCAGATGGCAACTTTTTCAGTGCTGGCACCTCATCGTGTAGCTTCTTCCATGCCCGGTCGAGTCGCCACATCAACGGCGGTAGCCACGCAAATCCGCCTTCAATCAGAGCGACCTTGAGCGTTGGGAATTGTTCAAAGACTCCCTCACAGACGAGGCTGGTTACCTGTGTCTGAAATGCCTGCGTCATCCCCGCGTGGTCCTCAATGTAGTGCGAAGGTCTACCGACGGCGGTAATCGGGCCCACACCGACACCGGTGAAGTGGATGCCGATCGGTAGGTCATGTTCCACGGCTGCCTCGTACATTTTCCAGTATTTACGTCGTCCTAACGGTTCCATTGTTCGAGCGAGTAGTAATATTTGCACGAATCCTGAATGGTCTGCGAGTCGATTAATCTCGGCGGTGGTGAATTCTGCGTCATCGCATGCGACGATAATTGAAGCGCGGAGTCTCGGTTCTTTTTCCAGCCACTCTTCGATTTGCCAGTCGTTTACAGCAGTTGCCCACGCTGCGGCGAACGCAAGGTTGGGCATCTCGCAGACGGGTGTTAAGCAGTTAAGGACACCGTATTCGATGTTGAATGCGTCCAGTAGCTGCTCGCGTAGGAAATCGAGATCAGAACCCGGTCTATGTCCTGATGGGGTCCACGCGTCGTATCTTGCGCCGAAGGGATGTGCGCGTGGGATGTATGCGCCGACGCGGTCGGTTGTGCCGACCATTTTGTGATGCTTGCGCCACCGCTCGGAGAGATAGGGGTATAGCACTGTCTCGGAAGCGAGGGTGTTGTGGATATCGCAGTCGATGATTGATGGTTTTTGGTGTTTGGGTGTTTCTATTTTCACTATCTTTATGTCCTTGTAGAGAATATAAAGTTTAGCAAATACGGTACAGGTTTACCGAGAGCTTCCTCACGGGCTAATAAACTTAATTTCCCATTATATAAAATTTTGTTCAGAGGTCAAGAAAAATGCTGAGACGGTATCCATTGGATTTACCATTCTCTGTTTATTCCATAAGCATCAAAGACTACATCTGCACCAATTACTGGAAGTCCTTCAACGAGTGCTTGAGCGATTATCAACCGGTCAAACGGATCTCGATGGTGAAAAGGTAAAGCGGTAAGCTTGATTAGGTTATCCACTGTAATGTCTAATATTTCGATGCGATTGAAATGGAGTTGTTCTGGAAACAATTTCTCAAACGGTTTGTTTAAGGCGAGTTTCCCTAAACTCACCTTAATGGCTATCTCCCAAAGACTGGCGATGCTGAGAAACTTTCTGTTGTCTGGGTTGTCGATTAAGCCTCGTGCTTTGTCACTAAGTTTTTTGTCACCTGTAAGAAACCAAATCAGGGTATGCGTATCCAGCAGATATTTCATTCTGTATATTCTCTGAAATCTGGAAGTTCTTCGTCAAAATCCTCACTGATGTCAATAAGTCCTTTAGCACTTCCAAAGCCAACCTTTAACCAAGGCTCACAGAAAATACTTTTCCACTCGTATTGATAGGTTGGCATCAAGGTATCTATTGATTCAGCATGAAACAGAAAATGGTATTTCACATACGTTTGGTCTATCAATTTAATGCAGTCATCTAACTCCTTGAAGGTAGGTACAACTGTCGGCTTACGCTTATCCGAATGTGCAACCCGCTTATCAGCATACGCTTCATGTTTTTTGGCCGCGGATTCAAGCCTTTTCCGATCACCTTCTACCATCTGCGGACAAACATGCGTGCCACTTGCATCTGCGTATGGAGCGAAGTCGTCCATCTTTAGGATTGCCTTCAGTTGGGAGGTATCAGCAATTCCCACTGCTTCAAGCTCTGCTTTACCCACTACTTGATCCAAGTCGGGTCCATTAGAATTGGGATGGAGGGAATTGAAGTAGCTGCGAGAGAGTTCTTCAGGGTTTTTGGCAATCTCATCAAGCAAACGAACAAAAGATATGCTATCCTTCTGCAATTTAGTTTGCCGACGGAGACCTATTAGGGCATGAGAAAGATAGGTCCTTGCAAGATAACTATAGAAAGCATTAGGCTTTTGGATACGTGGGTTTTCACGGATTATGCCTTGGATTTCCCAAAACATATTTGCGTCTTGAACAAGTGCTCGAATCTCGTCGTGAATCGTCTCCATCCATTTAAGCCACTTTTCCAGTTTTTGACTTTTCTCAAATTTCTGATCCATTTTAGTTATCTCTCAAGAACACGTTCCGATTCGGTACTGGGTTGATGGGGCAACTATCCCGATAAGTATACCATGAATTTTATGAACTGTCAACCTTAGAATTCGCGTAATCCGTGATTTGCGGCGGACTTGCCCAAATGCGACGTGTATTCAGGCAATCTGAAACTGATTCTCAACGTGTCTTTTTTTCGAAGTATAAGTTTCTGACGCGTCCGCCTGTCAGTCTAAATCCTGTAACCTGTTTGGTGTCGTCTCGCGTGAAATGAATCTTTGGGAAAAACCATGTGTTTCCGAGGAAATGACCATCGGTGTAGGTTAGCAGTATGTCATCGTGCCGTATATGTTGTGCTACAAGCTGATTTTCGTAGACGCGAATGCTATAAGTTGTATCAAGCTCATCGGTATAGTAGTCTCCCTCGAATTCTGTCAACTGTTCCGGTGTCAGCGGTTCAGGTTTAGTCTCCTCAGTAGGTTCTGCTGCTTTCTCTGGCTCGGATGCTTCTACGGGAGCAAGCGCATCAACAAGATGGAGATCCGCGACCTTTTCTGCTAAACGGAGTGGGTTAAAGGTGTCCAAATTGCATAAGATAACAACGCCAAATTTCTGATCTGGAAAACGGATGAGATGACTCCGAAATCCCCGCCATGAACCGCTGTGTCCGACTGTTTGCAGCCCTCTATATTCACCGATATTCAATCCCAAAGCGTAACTAATTCGCTCTCCATTGTTAAGCACACCCTGTTGATGCATCTGCTCAATCACTACCTGTTCACCAATCTGTGTGTCGTCAAAATTCAGAATCCATTTCGCGAGGTCTTCCACCGTTGAATAGAGAGAACTTGAACCGAGGGCGGTTGTGTTGTTAACGGCGTGCTTAAATCCACCGTTTTCGATGGCTTGATACGAATATGCTCGGTTTTTCAGAATCATTTGGTGGTCATCGTGAAAATGAGTGTTCGTCATAGCGAGAGGCTTGAAGATGTGGGCGTCTGTCCACTCCCTGAACGAATTTCCTGTCACCCTTTCGACGATTTCTGCGAGCAGATTGTACCCCGTATTGCTGTATAGATACGCCTCCCCCGGCTCAAAATTGAGTGCCTTCTGATGACGTGCCATTTTCAAGATGTGTTTGAACGAAATCACATCCTCCATTGCGACACCGGCGATGACAAGGGACTGGACCCAATCCCGTAATCCACTGGTGTGATGCAGGAGATGTCGGACAGTGATTGTGTTACCGAAATTTGGGACATCGGGTAAATGCATACGGATGTCGTC
>JAGFCB010000032.1 GCA_022394775.1 Candidatus Poribacteria bacterium | reverse complement strand
TGTGATACCACCCACTACCTAAAGGTAGGGGCTTCGGTTTCGTCGTGACTGCGGTTTTCGCTGAAGCGTCCACCGTCTTATTATCACTCCACCTGCGGGTTCTTATTCCGAATCAGATCGGTTTTATCTGGTTTAGGTCCAGGGTACCCCAACCCGCAATATGTTTATCGCAGCATTGATGTCTCTGTCGTGGTGTGAACCACATTCAGGACACATCCATTGCCTATCGGTTAATGTTAGATTTTTGTTGTGATGTCGGCAATCTGAACACGGTTTTGTTGTTGCTTCCCAACGACCCGCTCTCAAAAGCGTTTTTCCGTATTTCGCACACATCCAACGAAGTATTAATGAGAACTCACCAAAAGCAAGATCAGAGACTTTACGACCCCAGAGGCGTTTCATGCCTTCAAGATTGAGGGTCTCTATCGTGATCCTATCGTATCTACGGACAAGACGAAGGGCGAGTTTGAAAAACCAGTCCCGTCTTCTTTCTGCGATCTTCTTATAGAGACGAGCAAGGTGTCGCTTCGCACGATACCATGCGTTTGAACCTTCTTGCTTGCCGGAGAGTGCCTTGTTCGCTGAACGGATTTGATTTAGCATGTGCTTGAAAAACTCTGGGGAGGCTATCTTGATACCGTCTGAAAGTGTCAGAAACGTCTTCATGCCGAAGTCTGCCCCTGCCTCATTACTGGTCAGTGAGAGTTTGTCGGCGGGTTCTGAACCTTCACAACTGAGATACAAATAATAATCACCTACAGTGTCACGTTTGATTGTTACTGTCTTGAGCGTTCCAGTCCATTCACGGTGTTTCCAAAAGGTGAACCACTTTTTTAGACACTTGATATGAATACGATTGCCTTGAATTTCATAACCTGCTTGTGTGAATGTCAATGAGTTATACTTGTGTTTTGGCTTTATCTTTGGCTTGCCGACTTTACGGGGAGATAACCCTTTCTTTTTATCCGAGATGTAGTCAAAGAACTTATCATATCCAAGATGGATACGCTTAGCAACCTGTTGAATCACTTGGCTTGGCAGTTGATTCCATTGTGGTTTTGTGCGACGCTTTAACTTCGTGATATGCGCGCAGATACGTCGAAAGGACGCATATTTACCATAGATACGATAATAGCGTCTCTGCAACAACAAGACATGGACATGCACGCCATGCAAGTCGTCAAGCAGATTACCAATCTGTATGATATTCGATTGATGATAAAACTCATATTTTTCTGTTTTCATGGACTATCAAGTATCAAGCGTTTATCCCTTACGAAGTGGGAGGCAGACACGCTACCAAGCGGTAACGCTTCGTATGTCTGCCAACTTGATGTGTTCATCATATCACATTCATTAAGTTAGAGTCAAGTTTTATTTTCTTATTAACTTCTATGCCGCTTACATCCCCTACCTGAAGGCAGGGGCTTTAGCGGAAGATAGGTAAAA
>JAGFCB010000318.1 GCA_022394775.1 Candidatus Poribacteria bacterium | reverse complement strand
TGCCACCTTTTATACACATAGCACTCCGGAATCAACGGTATGAATGCCGTATGGCATTCCCCGGGAGTGCAAGAGGTTAAATACACCGTTTTCTATAGATATATCACCCCTCTGGGGTGAGGAAAAAGACGAAAACCCCTTCGGAAGTGCGCAAAATCTGTTAGTAGCAACTTGGGTTATTTTGTGCTATAATTTTAGTAAACTGTTGAAGAAAACACACTTTGTGAACGATATGCGTATCATCTATTCGATTTTACTGTCCCTTTTCTTTATCGCTCCAGGCATCTGCGAAGTGCCAGAAGGTGCCTCCGTTTCCGGCACCTTCGTCGATGCCGAAAATGGACAACCGATTTCCGACATCCTTGTGCGTGCCGCTGCTGAAAAACTCGCCAGTGTCTATCCTAATCGCGAGTTTGAACACGTAACAGCAACAACAGCGGATGGCGCTTTTTCACTGACAATCCCCAATGCTTCAGAAACCTACTATGCCTTCACGCTGATGGCACTCCATCCGCAATATCAGGCGAAACGCTTGCGACAGGAGATATCTCCGGGAAAAAGTCAGTATCACTTAGGAAAGATTGCACTGAAACGTACTTTATCTTTGCACGGCAAAGTCTCTGGAGCAAAGAATATCGCAGGACTGGTCGTAAATTTGCGGATGCATACGAAATCAGCGGACTTTTTTCGCGCAGCCGCACCGATTGAAAACGCAGCAAAGACCGACACCACAGGTAAATTCGAGTTTACGGATCTCTATCCGATCGAGTACACCTTGACAACCTCGAAGAATAATGTTATTATAGCCTATGTAGAGGCTATTAACCCACAAGATCAGACAGAAGTTTCTATCCGCTCACCGAAAATAGAAACGTTCCGCGGTACAGTTGTCGATACGCAAGCGCGCCCAATAGCAGGGGCACAGGTTTACGCAACACGCCACGCCGAAACATCGTACGGACATAGCGCGCGCCTCGCGGCAACACAGACAGACAGCGCAGGCAATTTTCAGATACAAGTGTTAGAAACCGAGCCGCGATTCCTCTCGCTTGAGATAAGCAAGCGCGGTTATTTTTCCAGAATCTACGAGCACGTGGACCTTGGAAAAATGCCGTCGATTATTCAACTTGAAAAAGGGATTACTGTTAAAGGTCGTGTTGTTTTACCTGCGAACCTCCCCTCGGATGCGCAGTTCACTGTGAAGGTCTTTCCTGCAGATATGCATACGGCGTCGAGTCTGAATCCTTTAGCGTTGCACAAGCCGCTCTTGTCAAGGTCATTTCCTGTAACAGCATCTGCTTTCAGCATTAATGGGCTTTTTAGGGAAAAATATACCCTCTATGTCGTCGGGGACGGTATCTCAGCAACCGACATTGATATAAACGCCGCCGCAAATGCCAGAGAACTCTTTATTATTTCGGACCAACCCACTGCAACACTTCAAGGACAAGTTTTCTGGGCAGATACAGAAGAACCCGTTCAGAATGCTGTTGTTTCACGTTCGTGGTATCCGTGGGAATTATATCCGTCCGACATGTCAATGACGCTGGATCGGTTTGAGGTGGGGACAGACGCGCGGGGCGAATTTAAGTTCTTCAATCTCACTGAAGCACACTATCAACTACACATCCGCGCTGTCCGCGTAGTATTTGAAGGGAGCAGGAAACGTTATCGGCGCACGCTTATTCACAAACAGGTCGCAATTCCTGTGGCTGGAGGTACATACCGTATCTATCTGGGAGAACAAGATGGCACTCCTTTTACGAGGTAGGGGGCACGCGCCGTCCGCCATTTACCGCATTGCGCTTATACTAATCATTATACTCCAATTTCTCATTCTCGTTTTCCCCACAAATGCTCGCTTACGCAGGGCAACCACAGAAAAAGGGAGAGTCATTCTTCGGGAAATGGCTATTCCTGAAGCAGCAGGCGACTATTATCGAAAACCGGGGAAATTTGTAGTGAACGAGGGCGAAAATCGGTGGTTTGGACCAGAGATTAACAGTCGAGTGCTATGCGCTACGACTGATGACGCATTCAATAAAACAGGTTTTTTTGACATTATCTACACGAGAGAGGAGGCCGAAGTCTGGCCCTCCTCAACGCCAGGCAAGGTCTGGTGGTACCGGCGACAGGAGTGGCGGTTCACGACTGCTAACACCCCGTGGCGCACAGATACCGTCCATATTATCCTCGTAACTGAAATCGGATGGGAACAGATCGACCCAACCGATAGCATTACAGGGTTCCCTTGGAGCGGGTTCGAGGAACACTGGCGTGAGGAAAACATGGTAAAATCTAAGTCGGAGATCATCGGTTACTACGGCTATGAACATGAAGGTGAAAAATATCTCACGCCGAAATACTACAAACACGGAACTTCGAGTTATTCCTGTGCCACTACGCAAAGACAGCACAATTTGACAGTATTGAAACACAATCAAGGGCATTTTACACCTCCAGAATTTCGCCTCGAAGTCAACAGACTCAGTCGTCGCGAAAAGGGCACCCCCAAAGACACGGACAACTGGTACGATTGTATACCCCTGAAGAAGTCTGAAAAGCATCTGAGATAGTTGATAGCAATCTATAGATTCAACATGAAAAAAACCGAACATATTCTTAAAGCAGTCATAGTCATCTACGCATTTGTCGTTTCCATACCGGGCGCGGATGCTGTATTTTGGGAAGACCACTTTGCGCAAGCGGCGAAAGAAGATTGGCAGCACAGAGGAAAAGATTCCATCTGGACGGTTGAGGATGGATTTTTAAAGGCAGAAATTCGAGCGCGAGCACAATGGAGTCCTATATTTGAGCTTTACGAATTCATCGCCTACCCGGGGCCTTATAACGACTTTACAATCACTCTTGAAACCGTCGGGGCAGCGCGTGCGAGATTCGGTATCGCGTTCGCAAAGCATTTCCGCACCACCGTGCCTGAAGTAGACGAACAGGGCTACTACCTCTTTTTCACAAACGATATGTATACCTCAAGAGATGGCGAAATTCTTATTGAACCCGGACAACGCTGGCATACAGACGAGCTCCAAGAGATGGTGTTAAGCTTTAAAGACGGCAGATTCCAACTCTCTGCGGATGGCGAATCTCGCGTCGACTTTACGGATGCAAACTTCAATCATATTGACAGTATCTCTTTTGTGCTTGCAGGATTTATCACAGAGGATGTTAATGTTGGTAATGCCTGGATAGATACGTTTACAATTGATGGACTTGCAGTCTCACCACTACGAAAATTGGCAACAACCTGGGCAGGTTTAAAGCAAGAACGACCCTAAAAAGTATCGGCTGTCTGCTAACAAGGTATCTTTTTAAAACGATAACTCTCTTTAGGATTTACGCAAAAACAGCAATTTTGGTATTTTAAACCCCCTAAAGAATCAGAATCAACGGTATGAAGCCCGTATGGGCTTCCCCGGGTATGAATGCCTTATGGGCATTCCCCGCCCCTTATCAGGGGACTTTAAAAAGGAATGCGTAAGTCCTATCTCTTAACTCTCACTGCAAGGCAAACTGATAACTATCAAATATGTTCCGAAAAAATTTAGATATTATCTTCGACGCATTTTTATTTTTGACTGTCCTGAGCATCGCGTTTTGGAACACCTATGCCAGAGCACGCTTGAATCCGGGGGAACGCGCGCAACCTGCGAATTCAGGGTTCTATTATCGAACGCCTGGTGTAAATGGAGAATGGTTTGGCCCCGAACTCAATTCCCTCACCCTCTGCAAGGATGTCCATAATCCGTATAACAACAGAGGACAGTTTGACATTGTAGAAACCATTGAAAGCGCGGCGGTTTCCCGTTCAAGTATCCGAGGTGCGCTCCACTGGTATCGCGGACAGCAGTGGCGTTTTGCCACAGACAATACGCCCTGGGGTACAAACTACTCCTATATCACGCTCCGCGACGATTTAGGATGGAGTGAGATAAGTGTCGGTGGCGGTACAACGGGCTATCCGTGGAGTGGTGTTGAACGGCACTGGCGCGACGGTGAGATTATCCGGGCACAGGCTTTCGTCATCGGGTGGCGCCGGTATGCGCGCGGCGCGGCGCGGTGGGTCTGCCCGATGTATTACAAAATCGGCGGATGGGAAGGTGAAACGCTTGAGGTTAACTGCAAAACCCTCAGAACTTGGTTCCCGCCTGATTGGGATGTTTTGAAACAGAATGACGGAGATTTCGGTTTCCCCGTCGAACGCGAACCGGGGGTGCTGAGTCGATGGGGAAAGAAAACACAACGCTGGTACGACTGCATAAAGATTAATTAGAGACCGCCTATGCTGCACAAAAACCTAAGCATCTTCATACTCCTCTGCGCATTCCTCAGCTGCACCGTCTCCGCATCCGCCGAGATGTGGCACGACGATTTTGATGCCGAAAATCCAGGCGCATGGGATGCTGTCGGAAAGGGTTCCATCTGGAAAATAAATGACGGGTTTCTACGCGTAGAGGTAAAACGTGAATCGGAGATAGACTACGAACTCTACCAATTCACCGCCATCCCGGGACCTTATAGGAACTTCATAATCAAGATAAACGATTTCGGTGGCGATAAAACGCGTTTCGGTTTTTGTGTCGGGCAGCACTTCTCCGATACCCCCGGAGACGATCCGTTCTTTTATGTCTTTTTTCCCAATGAAATCAGAGCAAGGCGTTTCAACGGTAAAGGACGCAGCCATCCTTTTCGGTTTCGACTTTCCAGGGAACCCCGTATCCGTTGGGAAACAGATACTTTAACACAGATGGAATTACACTTTAATTTGGGGTACTTCGTGCTGTTTGCAGACGGTAAACTCCGCGCCGCGTTCCAAGATGCCAACTTCGACAAAATTGAGATCCTCGGCTTTGTCATGGAGGGCATTAACATTGCAAACGAGTGGGTCGGTCAGGCGTGGGCAGATTCGTTCACTATCTCCGGACTCGACCTCACCCCAGAAGCCAAACTAACCGCAATGTGGAGCCAACTCAAGATTAGATGATGGATAAGTCAAAAAAAATGTCAAAAAATCAGAACGACTTTTTTCTTGACCAACAAGGATAGATACGGTATCCTTAGTAAAAATCAATATCACTTCACAAGCTTCTGACACCACAACGTACAATAAATACACCACAAAATCAGAGTGTGGTCCCTCTTTTCGGGACTTATTTACATTTATGCTTGAAAAAGAATTTAGGAACGAAGACCCATCCGGCAAGATCATAGCCTTTATGTTGCTCATCGTTTCTCTCATCGGTGGTGGCGCATTCGCCGTTAAACTCGGTCTACAAGGCATCCCACCGCTAAAAATGGCATTCCTTCGTTGTACATTAGGACTTGTTGCTGTCGGCGGATTGGGACTCTGTTTGGGGATGTCAATGCGGCTGCGTTTTGAGGAATTCCGTCGGCTGCTGCTGATCGCCGCCCTCCACACCTTGCATATCATCATGTTAAACATCGGCACCCAACACACAACAGCCTCGCGTTCAACCATTTTTTTGAGTCTCTACCCGCTTTTCACAGTTCTGTTTGGACACTTCTGGCTGCCAAATGATCGGCTCACGGTGACGAAAACAGTCGGTATTCTCACCGCATTCTGTGGAGTGTTTCTCGCCATCGTGCCAAATCTGCAAGGTCTTTCTACCGGATCCCTTATCGGCGATCTCATTGTAATCCTCAGCGCAGGTTTCTTAGGACTTCGTATTACGTTGACAAAGGTATTTGTTCAAGAGATCCATCCCTATCGACTCCTTGTCTGACTGTTAGGTTTAAACATCCCTTGCTTCTACATCCTGGGTCGCATTTTTGAGAGCGAGAAACCGATTGAATGGACGCTGGCAAGCGGTGCTGGGCTCATCTATCAGGGCTGGATTATCACAGGTTTCTGCTTTTTAGGGTTGACATGGACACTGAGAAAATACAAGGCGAGCAAATTGGTTGTCTTCTCCTTCCTGATGCCGATGTCGGGTGTTTTGTTTAGTCATCTGTTTTTGGGTGATCAACTGACCTTCGGTTTGTTGTCAGGCACTGGATTGGTAGCAATAGGAATCTATCTTGTAAATAGACAGTCTTAATCCACCCACGGACCAATGGACACGAAAAAGTTATACATAATGACTCAAAAAGGAATCATCAGCATCCTAATCCTTTAGGAATGCAGGTCGCATGAATCAACGGTATGAAGGTTCTCCGTGTGGCATTCCCCGGGGTGTGTACACCGCAAAACCGAACCTACCGGACCTGGAGAAAATATAGAATTGCCGAAATATTTTCTTTAACTTCAGTTAGTTTGTGTTCTGTATTTCCCTTTCGATAAACATTGTAAATTCTAAATATAATTTCAGAAATCGTATTAGAATTAATCGCTTAAATTCTGCGAGATAAGCACGAGGTCCAAAATATTAACAACACCGTCCGCATTCACATCCGCTTCCGTATCCGCATCCCCAAGGCGAGCAGCGACAAAGACCAAGTCTAATATATTAACAACGCCGTCATGCGTTACATCATAAATAGACGCATCCGAGACCAGATTGGAACTTGTCAAATTAAAGACGATTTCCTGATCGGTTTCAACTCTAACGATCCCAATATTCGGTGCCAGCCATTGGTAAGAGGTAGATCGGGATATCGATGCCGAAACGGTTCTTGTGTCAACCTGAACTTTAAGGCACTTCTCAAATGTCCCTGCTGGCGTTACCACATCTTCCACTGCAATAACTTCGTAAGTATAGGTGACCGAAACCGGACCTGTGAGTATCACTTCTGATTCCAACGTAAACGCCCATGAATCCGCAAGTGTTAATGATGCCGGGAGAAAGAGAACAGGCGGCGATAATATAGCTGTTGCTGTCCCGAATACTGAACCGAGTTCCGCGACAACTTTATGCAATTTTACGCCGTCGTCATCGAAATGCACAAAAAGCACTTCACCTGTGGTTTCGTCTGTACCTGCGGTTTCTGCTGTTCTTTTAAAGAGTGCAATCTCTTTACCCTCGACCCGTTCTTCAGAGGGTTCAATCGTGTAGGTAACCCGTTCAGTCCCATCCGCGGTTTCCAACACCCAGATATTACCCAAATTCGTAGGATAATATTCTACAGCCTCTGCTGGTACAACAGACAAATAGGACAATAAGAGGACCAACGACAGTCGAAAAGAAAATCTCATTCCAACCCCTAAATCACCTATAAAATAGATCTGTTATTTATCGATTCCACGTTAACTACGGCACTTAGAACAATAGATATTCACTAATACGGTGTTCCTCGTGTTGTTAATGCACACCATCGCGAGGTAAAGAGATGGTTGAAGAGGGCATCTTGTGCCTTCGGTGTTCCAATCTGCTTTAAGGCAACTGCGGCGTGGAAACGAACGTATCGATCCTCATCTTCAAGTTGCGCGACAAGCGCAGGAATTGCCGGTTCAGCGAGCATTCCGAGTTTCGCTAAGGCGCGGGCAGCGTTATCGCGAACAGGGAAATGGTCATCGCTTAGGCAAGTTGTTAAGATCTGAACGGTTTCGGATAAATCTATATCCTCAGAAACTTGTTGTCCGATGAGTCCTAATCCTTCTGTGGCATGCCGTCGAACCAATTCGTTGGGATCCTGTGCCGCACGCGCCAACGCGGGTAATGCTTCCTGTGCGGCTTTCCCCATATCAGCCATGGCAAATGCTGCACTTGCCCGTACTGCATCGTCTGTCGTTTGCAATGCGTCAATGAGTGTCGGAACAGCGGACGCGCCCGTAAGGCTTAAAGCGTATCCAGCATACTCGCGGGTAGTGGCTGACGTGCTATGCAATGCCTGATTTAAGGTAGGCAGGACATCTTCCCCGACTCTGCCCAAGCGGTACGCGGCATTCAACCTATCTTTTTCGTTATCGCTATCCAAGGTTTCAATGAGGGTATCCACTTCAGCGTGCGAAACGCCGTTGGCAGGGTTTCCGTTTTGTTTGCCGGCGTACCAATCCCATACCGACTCCCACAGTTCTGGATGCTCGGATGTTTCACGATTGCCGAGTGGCTGCCAGTTGGCGGACTCATTTTTCCATAAAGGCGTTTGTGGCTCATCAAGTCGGATAAAGAGGAACTTCAGCATATATCGCTTTTTGTCGCTTTGATTCGGCATTGCCCGGTGCCACAAATCGTAGTGGACAATCGTCACAGTGCCGGCTTCACCACAGAGTGCGACTTCAGGTTGCTGGTGTGCGCTTTCACCGGTCTCGTAATACTGTGAGCCGGGTAAGACAGCAGTAGGTCCCATATCCTCTGTGACATCCTGCGGATAATAGAACGCCATCGTCCAACGACACCGGTGTCGCCGGATCTGTTCGTCGCCGGCATAACTATCTTTATGAAAATTCTGTCCCTCGCTGCCCTGTTGATTGAAATGGCAGTATCGGTGTGGATGCATGACGTATTCTGAACCGAGTACGCCTTGCATAGCACCGTGAACAACCGGATTGTCAAAGACTTCTTGAATTTCAGGGATGGCTGGTAGGAGATTGTTCCCTAAATTCCCGGTTTCCTCAAACATTGTATCCACTTGCTGGCGAATATTCTCATGAAAACCTGCCGGGAAATCGGTTTTCACCTTGAGGTAGCCGTTGACGATAAAATCCCGCATCTGTTCATCGGTAAGTTTCAGTGTTGGTCTGTTCATCTTGCACGTTCTCCTCTATTCCTTGTGAGAGGGAGTCAAAAGCTATTAGACATCTAAGGGTTGTTCACTAAAACGGAGCCCCGCGTGTTGTTAGTGTGCACCAACGCGAGGTAAACAGGTGATTGAAGAGCGCGTCCTGTGCTTCGGGGGTCTTAATCTGCTTTAGTGCCAACGCGGCGTGGAATCGGACATAACGGTTCTCGTCTTCGAGTTGCTCAACCAGCGTAGGGATTGCCGATTCAGCGCGTGTGCCTAATTTCGCTAAGGAACGGGCGGCATTATCACGGACCCAGTAATAGTCATCACCCAACCCGTTTGTTAAGACCTGAACGGTCTCGGACATATCCATCTCGTCAGCAACCTGTTGTCCGATGAGTCCTAATGCTTCGGTGGCGTGTCGTCGGACCCATTCAGAAGCATCTTGTGCGGTGTGAGTTAACGTAGGTATCGCCTCTTGTGCTGTTTTGCCCATGTCCGCTAAAGCGTAGGCAGCGGTGCCACGGACGGCATCATTTGTCGCTTGTAATGCGTCAATGAGCACTGGCACAGCGGCGGTCCCGGTGAGACTCAACGCATATCCTGCGTAGTTTCGGATCGCGTCAGATTTACCGTGTAATGCCTGCTTCAACGTAGGCACAGCATCCGCGCCGATTCGTCCTAAACGATAGGCAGCATTTAGTCTTTTTCTTTCATTATCGCTGTCTAAAGTTTCGATGAGGGTATCGACTTCGGTGTGCGAAACGCCATTGGCGGCACCGTTCTGTTTGCCATAATACCAGTCCCATAACGATTCCCACAATTCTGGGTGCTCAAGTTCTGCGCCGTTCTGCCAGTTAGCAGTATCGCTTTTCCATTCAGGGGTTTGTGGCTCACCGAGTCGGGAGAAAAGGAATTTTACCATGTACCGTTTTTTGTCGCTCCGATTTGGCGTTGCGCGATGCCATAAGTCGTAGTGGACGATTGTCACAGTGCCTGCCTCACCACAAAGTGAGAGGTCAGGCTGCTGGTGTGCGCTTTCGCCAGTCTCGTAATATTGGGAACCGGGCAACACGGCGGTAGGTCCCATATCTTCGGTGACATCTTGCGGATAATAGAACGCCATCGTCCAGCGGCACCGATGCCGACGGATCTGTTCATCGCCTTCGTAAGTATCTTTATGGAAACCTTGTCCATCGCTCCCTTCAGGGTTGTGGTGGCAATAACGATGTGGATGCATGACGTAGTCCGAACCGAGCACGCCCTGCATTGCTCCGTGGACGATAGGATGGTCAAAAACCTCCTGCATCTCCGGGATGAGTGGCAGAACATTGTTTCCTAAATTGCCCGTTTGTTCGAACATTGCATCGAGTTGTTCGTAAACGTTTTCGTGAAAGCTTGGCGGGAAATCGGTTTTTACCTTGATGTATCCGTTGATGATGAAATCCCGCATCTGTTGGTCAGTGAGGGGTAGTGCTGGTCTGTTCATTTCGGTGCCCTCCATCTGTTTTTTCCAGTGATATTCTGGCTCTGCTACCTATATTTCTAATCCGCGTTGGAACGTCTCAAAATCGGGTACGAATGAGGTTTCCAGGTTGACCGTGTCTGGTTGCCTACAGCATAGTAAGGCATGTCAATATTATATCTTTATGGGGAAAGGAAAGTCAATCTTATTTTTCGATGTGTAAATATTTTCGCAGCGGATTGTCAGAATTAGGATAGACAGGATTTTTAAGATTTTTAGGGTTTCGGAGGACCGTCTCTATAGATGCCGCCCCTACGGGGCTAAGTCTCAGACAAACACGGTTCTACATAGATACCGTCGCTACGCGACTGAAGAGGTTTTTGGAACCTTCAAGGTTTCCGCATAGTGTCCGGTTCGGTGTTTTTGCTGGGGTGTTCCTGTAGGAAACCGAACCTACCGGGCCTGGCGGTGGAGATTCTATTGAGAAATGGACAATTGAATGCCTCTGCAGTCTACATTAGAGTCATTTAGTGCTCCGTTTTGTAAGGGTTCTCAGTGTATAGGCAGCTATGTTTTATTTTTTGACTGCGCCGAATGTAACGCCTCTGAGTAAGTGTCCTCGCATTAGGAAGGTAAAAACAGCAACGGGAAGCAGGAAAACAAATGTCGATGCCGCGATCTTTCCCCAATCCATGCCTGCAGATCCGGTTGCACTCGTAATTGACGGGGGTGCGGTTACGGCTTTGCCGCCGACTTCTGTGAGAACCAAAGCAAAGGCGAACTCGTTCCACGCTGTAATCAGACAAAATACTGCGGTCGCTGCGATACCTGTGACGGATTGCGGTAAAATCACTTTCACAAAGGTTTGGAAGCGAGAATAGCCGTCAACGAGCGCGGCGTCCTCATACTCTTTCGGAATTTCATCGATGAATCCCTTCATGAGCCATACTGCGAACGAGACATTAAAGGTGGTATAGAGCAGAATCAAGCCGAAGTGTGTATCACGTAACCCAAGTTGGCTATACATTAGATAGATCGGGATGACAACAACGACAGGCGGTAACATCCGCGTACTGAGAATAAAAAAGAGTAGGTCATCTTTACCGGCTACGTCAAATCGGGAAAATGCGTAAGCCGCGAGCGTCCCAAGCCCGACAGCGAGAATTGTGCTACCGCCCCCAATGATAATACTATTGAGCAATTGGTAGAAATATTTGGATCCACCATTAGCCAAAGCCACACAAATAGCGATCGTTCCAAAAACGCTGGGTAACACAAAAGTCAGTCGGTGTTTCTTTTCAGTTTGTGAAACAATGCCGCCTGTCTTCTTCAGTGGGGCAATCAACAAATAGGCGATAATTGTACAGGCGATCAGTAGCAGAAAGTTGAACCGGGCATCCGTTTGGAGGCGACTCTGCATCGGTGGCAAACTCAGAAAACTATAGAGGCAGGAAAAAACAAAAATGCTATTCCAGACCAGACCAAGGTAGCGAGATAACTTCACTTTAAACAGAGAAAAAACACCAAACAGGATTAATCCTATAAACACCTCTGTTAGAAAGAGATACGTTACACCGGGTACCCCTTCTGAAGGCATTAATTTCTGATAGTTTTCCAGCGATATTTTAAAAACGAATTTGGGAAGTTTCGTAGCAATATCAGCGAAACCTTTCAGAGACGTTGCTAAAATCCAATAAATCGGGGTGATATAGATAACCACGGCAACAGCAATGCATACAATTATGAGGTAGTGCCAAAAATTTTTCCGATCCCGCATTTTCCTTATGCCTCTCCCTTAACGCGATTGAGATATTTCACGTAGATATTGCTCAGGGCAACGATAATAATGAGTAGAATGTATGCCATCGCGCACGCTTTGCCGGTGTTATAGTTGCGGAAAGCGAGTTTATAGAGGTTCATTGATACCGTCTCTGTGGCAGTGCCGGGTCCGCCTTCCCGAGTCAGGACATAGACGATGTCAAACATCTTGAAAGCATCCATTGTTCGGAACAGGAGTGCGATGAGTAGCAGGGGTGATACGAGTGGCAGCGTAATCCACCGAAACTTAAACCAAGCGGAGGCTCTATCGACATCAGCGGCTTCATAGAGATATTTCGGAACGGCACTCAAACCTGCGAGAGCAATCAGCATCATGAATGGCGACCACATCCACGTATCCACAATAACAACGGCTAACATTGCCACTTTCGGATGGGTCGTCCAACCGATAGGAGATTTCAGCACCGGACTGAGGAAAAAGTTCAACAATCCAGAGTTGTCTGAAAAAAGAATAAACCGCCAAAAGAGTCCGACAACCACAGGGGATAGCATCATCGGGAGTAGGAGGAGTGTTGTAATGAAACCTTTATACCGAAACTCGCGATTCAGGAGGAGTGCCAACCCGAACCCGATAAAGAACTGCGCTGCCACCGCTAAAAGGACGAAATAAGCAGTAGTTTGAAAATAGCCCCATATCTCAGGATCTTGAAGTAGGCGTGCGTAGTTACGCACCCCGATAAATCTTGGGGCTGCGGGCATTGAGGCTTTGTAGCGATGGAAACTTAAATAGAGCGACCAGAGCAGCGGGAAGATGTTCATCAAGATGAGCAAAATCATGGTGGGCATAATAAATGCCATCTTCAATTGGTAGTCGCTCATCCCGCGAGATGTCTTGTACGGGTGGTTGGTTTGCATGTTGTCAAAGAATTAGAGAGTACCCTTAGAAAGGAAGGGTGGAGGTTGGTAGCAATTACCCCCAATCTTCCACCCTTTCAATCCTTACTCGTCGTAGTAGCCTGCGTCCTCGAAGATTTCCTCGTGTTCTCTGGCGATAGCGTCGAGCGCTTCCTTAGGTGTCTTGATTTTAGAGATGGCGGCGTTCCAGTGGGTCTGGCAAGCTGCTAAGAGTTCTGCGTATTCCGGTACTGCCCAGAAATCGCGCAGATATGGGAAACTCTCGGCGAAAGCCTTGTTAAAGGGACTTGCCATCTTAAAGGTATCCGACTGCAACACCTCTTTGTGCGGGGTGAACCCGCCAAGTGCTGCCCATTTCTCCTGCACGGGTTTCTGCATAAACCATTTCATGTATTGCTTGGCAATATCCTTGTTTTTGGAAAAAGAAGAAATGGACATCCCCTGTCCACCGATGCTGATGTAGTGTCCTTTTGGACCGGCGGGTGCGATAAAGAAACCGCTCTTATCGTGGGAAATCTTATTTACTTCTGGATTAAGCACCCCAGGGAAAAAGGCAAAATAATTCATTGCCATCGCAACCTTACCAGAGTTGTAAGCATTCAGCGTCTCAGCCCAATAGTAGTTCGGGGCATCTGGTGGTGCAAACTGGAGTAGGTCAGTATAGAATTCGAGTGCCTTGGCAGCGTCATCCGAGTTAAGGTGTCCAGCGACTTTATAGGTCTCAGCATCGCCATAAGTGCCCCCGAAGCTCCACATCACCTGTTGAAAGCCCATAGTAATCCCGTCGTATTCCTTGCTATACCATGTTGCGATACCGTAGAGATCGTCGTCCGGACGTGTAAAGAATTCGGCAATATCGCGAAGTTGGTCATAAGTTTTCGGGGGTGCGAGCGCGTAGCCGTATTTCTTTTCAAACGCCACCATTTCCTTGGGGTCTTCAAAAAGGTCTTTCCGATAGACGTATCCCGCGGCATCTACTTCTGCGGGCAATGCCCAGTAGGTTCCGCTGCCTTTCGGATATTCAGCAAAGGCTGTCATCGCGGGTCCGTAGATAGCATCGACATCAATATTTTCGTTAATCCAATCGGTTAGATTGATGTAGTTTTCACCTTGCGAGTTTCTGCCGAGCCACTGGCTATCGCCAATGACAATATCGTAAAGATCGCTCTTTCCGACAAACGCTGTGAACACTTTATCTTGGAAGTTGGGCCAGGGAATCTGGATGACATCAACAGCAATTCCGGTTTCAGCGGTAAAATCCTTTGAGAGTTCTTGCAAATAATTAGCTGGATCCCATTCTGCCCAAACAATGGTTAAAGATTGAGATTGATGGTTATCGGCTTTCGTAGCACTAACAAATGCGAATGCAAGTATTAGTGCTAAGACCAGACTTATGCGAACACTTTTCATATTTTCTCTCCTCCGTATAAAGATCATGCGAGTTGTTATCAGCACCTGTTAAAATCTGACATACAGCTCGGTGCTTTATTACGCATTATAAGCAAATAGAAAAATTTTTGCAAGAAAAATCGTTTGGGTGAGGACATGTAAAAATCTTGCCCCCTGCCTGTAACTGTGCTATAATAGAATCACTAAAAATTCTTGGAGGAAAATCATGGCAACGAAAGGGGTCCAAACACACCTCACACCAGAAGAATACATCACTTTAGAACGCAAGGCAATACCTGACGCTGAAACAGTCAGAAGTGAATACGTTAATGGAGAGATTATCAACATGCCCGGGGCAAGTTTCGCGCACAATCTTATTACAAGTAATATCCTTAGTGAACTTCACACACGCTTGAAGGGCAGTCCGTGTGCTGTTTTCGCAAATGACATGCGTATCAGTATTCCCACAGCAAAATGTTATTTTTATCCCGATGTCGGTGTTGTTTGTGATGCGCCCCGTTTTGAAGACGATGTCTTTGACTCGCTCCTGAACCCGATTGTCATCGTAGAGGTGCTTTCGCCATCAACCGAGGCGTATGATAGAGGTGAAAAATTCGCGCATTATCGTCAACTCACATCGTTGCAAGAATACGTTCTCGTTTCCCAAGATCAGATTCGTGTTGATCACTACCGCCGCCAAGAAAAACTATGGATTTTTACTGATATTGAAAAACATGATGAGATCCTGCACCTGCCTTCCATCCAATGCGAATTACCCTTGCAGGACATCTACCAACGCGTCACATTCCCTGATTAGGATTACCGACCTAACTGCATTTATCTCAATGAGAGTGTCTGTTAAAGTTCACCGATGCAGAACACTGTATTCTTTGCTTCTAAACTCCGAATCTCGGAATAGTGGTAAACTTGGGTAACTTCCACCCCATTTTCAATGATGGCAGTGGGGCGTTCGCTAACGAAGTCAGCGAAGTGCGGTGCGTTGAAAGCAACGTAAGCGAGGCTAAAGGTCTCAATCTGTGGATCATATCGCTTTGACAGATCTGGCAATAGAACAATCCCTGTATCAACTTGGTAGATGCCCGCGTTTTCATCTATGTTCATCGTTTTAACCGGACACTCGATAATCGCGCGCTGCTGTGTATGGGTATCCCATATTTCTGTGTGCGTTACGATGGGTAGACATTTTTGTGTCGCTTCAATAATGGCTGCGTTGCTCTCAAGTACCCGGACCGGCGATGCCTCTTGAATATCAAACAGGGGACCTCCCCAATACTCCTGCACGGGTCTATACTCGACGTAGGTATCGTTGCAGTAAGCATGCCTTCTGAATACCGCTATATGTTCTTCACCAAAAACAGGGAGGAAGTCGTAGTTCGGGTTTATGAAGAGATTTTTTTCTGCGAAGGTGTGTTCACTCTTACACGAACCGCATTGGTAATAATCGCTGAAACTTCCATCAGTGTCATCTATTATACGGCATCGAGACTCGACCCAAAAGCGGGGTGCATTCCCGTTGCCAACAGTGTTGATGAAAGAAAGTCCATAATCAAGACAATTGACACTCCCACGCCTAAAGTCGTGGGATTCTTGTTTCTTCATTCGTAGCCTCCCGCAAGTGGAGGTCTTATACAAACTCCACAAGCGTTTTAACTCTCCATCTGCCCGACGGCGAGGTTCTTTAGATTTATTGCAGCATTCACGTCTCGGTCTTCGGTAAAGCCACAACTGACACACTGATACTGCCGATCTGAAAGAGATAACTCTTCCTTTTTTTCTCCACAATTGCTACACGTCTTACTTGACGCGAAAAACTCTGCAGCTTCCTCAACATGTATGCCGAGTGTGGCTGCCTTAGACTTAAGTTTAGATAGAAAACCACCTAACGCTGAATCGGATAACGCTTTGGAAAGGGTTCGGTTCTTAAGTAGGTGCGTTACCTTGAGCGTCTCAATACCGATAGCCGACGCACCCTTGACGATCTCTGTCGTCGCTTTATGGTGCGCGTCAAGACGCATACAAGCGATTCGATAATGGAGACGTTCCACTTTCCGCTTCTGCTTATACCAATTCTGAGATAGAAACACTTTTCGGCTTAGCTTGCGTTGTTCTCTTTTGAGTTTCCGCTCGTAGCGTTTGAGGGGTCTTGGGTTCTCGTAATGTGTGCCATTATCAAGCGTCGCCAGGGAGTTGATGCCTACATCTACGCCGATAACAGGGAGTCCGCGTGTATCACGGGGAGTATTAGGTGTTCCTGTATCAATAGTGATAGAGACAAACCAGCGATGTGCTGTTCTTGAAATCGTAACCCGTATCATCTCACCTTCAAAACGGAGTTCTTGAAACATACGAATCCAACCGATTTTGGGTAACTTAATATGCTTGCCTTCTACTTTAACCGATTGTTCGTCTGTCGTGTAAGATTGTGGTGTTCCTCTTTTCTTATACTTCGGAAATCTATTTAACTGAGGGTGGTTCATAAATAAAGTTGAGTCGTGTCAGGATAATGGGTATCCTTTAATGAAAAGCAACCCATTGAAGGAGTTTCCCATGTATTA
Organism: Candidatus Poribacteria bacterium; assembly: GCA_022394775.1. GTDB lineage: Bacteria > Poribacteria > WGA-4E > WGA-4E > WGA-3G > WGA-3G. Next base: position 26 of record JAGFCB010000318.1, on the reverse strand, counting down.
TCCTGACATGAAAGATTATATCACAT
>JAGFCB010000094.1 GCA_022394775.1 Candidatus Poribacteria bacterium | reverse complement strand
CTACGCAACTTGACGAATCACCCCGCTTATGACGGCGACGTAACATGGGCACCCGACGGAGAGTCTTTCGCTTTTGTGTCAGACCGAGATGGGCACCGCGATATATACATTATGGATGTTGATGGGACGCATGTTCGACGCTTGACAAATCATCCAGAGGAAGCTTTCCAACCTAACTGGTCCCCTGATGGACATTGGATCGTATTCACATCCGACAGAGAGAGCAGAGAAAACTATGATATCTACAAAATAAATGTTAACGGCAGAAATCTACGACGGCTCACGAACAATAGAGCATACGATTCAACACCGGCGTGGTCCCCTGACAGCAAACAGATTGCTTTCTATTCTAATCGCGATGAGGGGTGGGGCATCTATGTGATGAATGCCGAAGGGAAACATCTCCGGCATATTGTGAATCCAGGACGGGGCGCGCACTCTCCGAGTTGGTCCCCGGACGGCAAACGGATTGCCTATAGTCTGGGTCATGCTGGGAGTGGTATCTACACAATGGATGTGCGTGGTCAAGATTGGCATCGTGTAACACCTATGAACATTTGGAGCCGGCACCCAGCGTGGTCACCCGACGGTGATTGGATCGTCTACGATATGGAACCTGAAAATCAGTGGGGCAACCCGAAGGAATTGGATCAAAATATTTACATCGTTTCCGCTGACGGCGGTAGACCTCGCCAAATCACATCACATGCGGCGAAAGATCGGGATCCTGCGTGGGTGCCGGAGGAATTTTTCTCAGTATCCCCGACTGCGGAGAAACAGACAACCCTCTGGGGTAGACTCAAGCAACCAGAAAATGCTGCCAAGTAGGAACTGCATTATAGGAGGAATTTATGAGGATGAAACGCACGCGAACTTATGTGGTATTAGGGTTGGTGTTATCGCTAAGTCTCAGTCTGTTCGTCAGCAGCGGACAGGCAGTTAAGAAAGATATCATCTCTTTTATCTCCATAACGGGCGGAGACCGTCTCATCTATCTCATGAATACCCAAGGCGAAATGCTTCGAGAACCATTTGTAATAGGGCCAGTCCGTTTATACGGTCTCACCTGGGCTCCTGATGGACGTTCGTTTGCCTATTACTTAAGCCAAAACGGAAACTCTGATATTTATGTGATGGATATAAGGACAAAGGCGCACCGTCAATTGACTTTCGATGGTGCCAGAGATTGGTCGCCCGCGTGGTCCCCGAATGGGAAGTGGATTGCTTTCGTCTCAGAGCGTGCCGGTAACTGGGACATCTACAGAATGGACGCAAATGGAAAAAATGTGAAACAACTCACGGACATGGGTAACTGCATCCAACCGGCTTGGTCTCCAGATAGCCAAGCGATTGCCTTTACTTCATCATCTTTTCTTTTTGTGATGGATACCGAGGGTAAAAGATTGAAACGGCTCGTAGCAACTGACGCTTTTGCTGATTGTACGTGGTCTCCTGATGGCAAACAGATTCTTTATTCCGCGAACGTTGGTGGATGGAAAGAGGAACTTTTCAGCATTGACGTAAATGGAGGGCATCAACGCCAACTTACCTTGTTAGATCGACCCGTATCCATCTCTGAACCTATCTGGTCGCCGAATGGGAAATGGATCGTTTATCGCTTGAGAGAAATACTGAAGGTAGAACCGGTTCTCGGACCTGGAAATTTTGGTCTTCCGATCATCCATGTCATAGACACAGCAGGCGACGGAACCCCGGAACTGCTTGAATCCACTCGGAGATTAGATGCCTATTCGCTCGGTTGGGCACCAGAAGGATTTCTCTCCGTATCACCGAGTTCAGAGAAGCAGGCGACGCTCTGGGGTAGACTTAAGCAATCGGAAGATGTTTTCAAGTAGGAACTACATTATAGGAAGAATTTATGAGGATGAAAAACACGCGAACCTGTGTGATATTAGGGATGGTGTTGCTGCTAAGCATTAGTCTATTCGTCAACAGCGGGGGGGCAGCAGCGACTGAGATTATTTCTTTTCTCCCCAGGGGGAATGGAGAGCGTTCCATCCATTTCATAGATACCCAAGGAACACTCCTTCAAGGATTGATGGTAGGTCCTGGACGTATGGGCAGCTTCAGCTGGTCGCCTGATGGACGTTTGATTGCCCATGGTTCTAATCAGGATGGGGATCCTGATATTTATGTGAGGGATGTAAGAACAAATGTAGAACGTCAGTTGACATTCCACGATAGTAGAGATGTATGGCCCGCTTGGTCTCCGAATGGGAAGTGGATTGCATTCATCTCAGAACGCGACGGGGAGATGGACATCTACAGAATGGATGCAGATGGAGCAAATGTGAAGAGACTGACGAACCGAGGGGGCTGCAAAAGACCGGCTTGGTCTCCAGACAGCCAATCAATTGCCTTTAGTGCAAAAAGGAAAGATGCAGAAATAGGATCCTTTATTTTTCTCATGAGTGCTGAAGGAAAAGGGTTGAAGCCGCTCGCAGATACATCTTCGGGTGTATGCGCATGGTCGCCTGATGGTAAAGAGATCGCTTTTGTCCCACCCACCGATGCTGTCGGCGGATTTGCGCTCTTCAGTATTGACATAGGTGGCAAAAACATGCGTCAGCTCACCCGGCTGTATGAAGGGCTAGCATTAATCACTTCACCGGTATGGTCGCCGCGTGGAAAATGGATTGCCTATATTTTGACTGAAACGCCAGAAGAATTAGTCCAAAGATTGCTCGGCGGGGCGCGGGTTCCGGCAGATGAGCTTTTCGCTAACTCGGTCCTCTGTATTGCCAAGACAGATGACATTGGCGGTGGCGACCCCATTGAGGTGCCCGGAGGATTGGTGCCCGGTCATCTTGAGTGGATGCCGCAGGAATTTCTTTCAGTATCCCCGAGTGCGGAGAAGCGGATAACATTCTGGGGGGCACTCAAACAGGCAGAGGATACTTCTAAATAGCTGCCGCGTTATAGGCGGGATTTATTACAATGAAATGCACACGATCTTATGTAGTATTCGGAATGGCGTTATTGCTAAGTATTAGCCTATTCGTCGGTAGTGGCTGGGCGGAAACTGAATGGGATGTTCTCTCCTTTGTTTCCAAAAAAGGCGACGACAGTCCTATCATTCTTATGAATACCCGTGGCGCGACCCTCGAAAGGTTGGAAACACATCCCGGAGTGCCATCCCAATTCACCTGGTCCCTAATGGACGTTCAATTGTCTATGACTCTTGGCAAGGTGGAAACTTTGATATTTATGTGATGAATGTGGAAGCCAATACACACCGTCAGTTGACTTTTGACGGTAACAGGGATCAGTTGCCTGCGTGGTCTCCGAACGGGAAATGGATCGCATTCGTCTCGGACCGTGCTGGGGGCAGGACCATCTACAGAATGGATGTAAATGGAGAGAATGTGAAGCAACTCACAAACAAAAAAGATTGCCGCGGGCCCGCTTGGTCGCCAGATAGCCAATGGATTGCCTTTGCTGCAGAACACTCTCTTTTTCTGATGGATGCTGGGGGTAGAAGGTTGAGGGAACTCACATGGGCTAAGCGCTTCTCTGAATGTTCATGGTCACCCGATGGCAAACAGATCGCTTTTACTTCAGATCCGCCTAATGGAGGCAGTGAAATTTTCAGCATTGACGTAAATGGAAAGAACCGCCGCCAACTCACATGGTCGGACCAACCGGCAGTCATTTGGGGGCCTGTGTGGTCGCCGAGTGGAAAATGGATCGCCTATATCGTGGGTCAGATTCCAGGAGGCGGTGGACCGGTAGATCAAATTATGACTAACGGGGCCATCAGTGTTGTTAACACAGTCAACGGTGCGGGTGGAAAACCGATTGAGGCAACAAGAGGATTACCAAAACGATCGCTCCAGTGGGTGCCGAAACAGCTGCTCTCCGTATCACCGAGCGCAGAAAAGCAGACAACCCTCTGGGGGGTGCTCAAGCAAATGGAAGATACTGCAAAGTAGCTACGCCATATTGAGGAAATTTGTTGTAATACCATTTCTAATTGAATATTTTATCAATAGGAAACTTGTAGCATGATGCACGTCGCATCTGGGCGAGTACGCCGCAAAACTTTTAGTTTGTGCGTGTAGCATAGCCTGTTAGGCTGTGTCTCCGTGTATCCGTTGAGAAAAGCCATTTATGCGATATTTATTTTTCGATATGGTATAACTTCCACGTATCTCTTGTATTTTAGCCTGTAAGGAGCACACAATGAAATTTGCTATTTTGATTATTGGAGGTATTCTCCTGTGCCAGGCGTTGCCTGTCTCCGCTGGAACATTTCTTGAGACATTTGATAACTTTAACTTAAAGAATTGGGAAGAAGTTAATGAGCGGAATGCTCCTGCTGGCGAATGGCAGGGCATCAATGGTGTGCTGCAGGCAAAAAACAAAGATGATGCGATCCGAATGCTTGTTATAAAAGATGCGGCGTGGCACGATTACGAGGTAGAAATCGATGTAATGCCACTTGACAAGCATGGCCGTGGACACATTGTGCTTGCTGCACGAGTTAATCAGACGCATGCAATCGTTTTCGCGATCGGAAATATCTTCTGGAATGCCCCCGCACCTATAGCGTCAGGTTTCATCTTGAACTTGAACACCGGCACCAGATTGGGGATCCCACTGATACTTATGAAAATAGAGGATTTGTTCAACGGACGCCCGCAAGGTGAAATTGTAGATGAGCTTTTGCGAGTCGGTGTGGCTACAAATATATGTACAACAGTTTCACCGCATCCGTTTCTTGAAAGAGGAAAGTGGGCCCAGTTAAAGCTGCGTGTCGTCGATAAAATTTTTACGTTCTCGGTTAATGGAGAGGTGGTCTTATACCTCACCTGTCTCTTTAACAACCTCGCTTTCTTGGAGGAAGACCTTAATGTTGGCAGTGTCGGTTTCGGTCTCGCGGGTTATACCGCTCGATTTGACAATCTCAAGATTACCGGTGAAGAAGTGCCGAATCACGGTGGTTTAGCGGTCCAACCGCAAAGCAAACTGGCTGTGACATGGGGTCAACTAAAAAAATAGGCAGGACTTACGCATTTGTTCTTAAAGTCCCCCTGATAAGGGAAATTTAGGGGGTTTAAAGGACAAAAATTACTGCTTTTTGCGTCTCAATGTCTGGCTATTAACGTCCGAAAAATACATAACCGTAGAAAGAAGGTTTCTGATGTTTATTAGCTTTAAGTTCCTACTCAGTGTGGTGTTATTGTTCAGTTTAGTTATGCCTGTTTTTTCTTTCGAGCCTTCCGGGGGAGTTTTGTCCTTGGATGGTGAAGATGACTATGCAATACTTCCTTTCGCGGAACATGGGCATATTTTCCGCGAAGGCACCCGTGCGTTTACTGTTGAAATATGGTTCTATCCAAAAGCTGAACCCAAGGAAATAGATAAAGACCTTATTCTGACGCAGCAAGTTTCCATCGGATTAAAGGCAAAAGATCACTGTCGACTCGCAAAGAATCAACTTTGCAGTTATCGTCATGCATATCTTTCAGGAGACAGAGGTCACGGACTTGCAGGAGCTGATATTGCAATCGAGAAGGATCAATGGAACTATATAGCAATCATTTTCAAGAACAGCACGCTTTGTCATGCGACCAACAATCAAATTGGTCAAGGCTGGAAACTTGCGCTTGTGGACAGGGTATCTTTGCATATCAATAGACCTGAAAGGGTTCAAGATTTCGTCGTAGGCGGATATGGTGAGGATAAGTTTGTGGCACCTAACGGTGCGTTGTTATTCCAAGTGAGTAGCTTTCATGGCGAAATTGATGCAATCAGGTTTTCAAATATCGCTCGGTACAACTGTGCCGCGCAGGGCCACAATCCGTTTGAGCCACCACCTCGTTTTGTAAATGATAAACACACGTTGGTACTCTGGGATTTCAATGACAAGGAAGGTGCCACACGTTTTGAAGATACGTCTGGGAATGGAAAGACGCTCATCGGCATGAACGGTGCCGCTGTGGTTAATGGTGACAGTGTTGGTAATCTTGAAATTCGTCCCAACAATTCTTTAACGACGACATGGGGTCAAGTGAAGTCAGAATCGTTTTGAGTTTGAAATTCATTAACAGAACAAGGAGAAATACGTTAAAATGAAACAGGCATTGCGTTATACAGTATTAGGCGGAATGTTGATTCTATTGGTTGGAAGTGTCGAAGCTGATCGGATAGGGACACTCTCTTTTGCCTCCTTTCCTCGGAGTCCTGACCTCTACCTCGTAGATAGCACGGGCAAAAACTTCCGAAAACTCACAACCGATCACATACATAAGGGTTCACCCACTTGGTCGCCGGATGGACGTTTTTTTGCCTATCACTCCAATGATGATGGGGATCCTGATATCTATGTGGTAGATGTCAGAAACAAGACCTCTCGTCAGTTGATCAACCATCCCGAGAGGGACCTATCGCCTGCATGGTCTCCGAATGGCAAATGGATCGCGTTTGAATCTGACCGAACTGGGGATCTACATATCTACAGAATTAATGTAGACGGTTCAAATCTGATGCAATTGACGAAGCGCGGAGACAACCAAAATCCTGCGTGGTCTCCAGACAGTCAGTGGATCGCGTATAACTCCTATCAAGACGGAAATCGTGATGCAGGGATTCGAGGAAGACATTTTCTCTCTGTAATGACTGCCGATGGTAAAAGGTCTAAACAACTCGCGGAAGGTCCAAACATGTCTGGATGCACATGGTCTCCGGATGGCAAACAGATTGCATTTGCTGCTGGAAATATAGGCGTTGAAGGCGTAAACATCATCGTGATTGATGTCAATAGGCGGAACCGCCGCAACCTGACCCGGATAGGAGCAAATGCATGGGCGCGCTATCCCGCGTGGTCACCGGATGGTGAATGGATTGCTTATTTTTTTAAGGCTTTGCCGGTATTGGATTTGGGTCTTGGTCACCGAGTCATTGACATTTGGAGTGGTGATAGTGTTATCTATGTCACAAACTCTGAAGGTGAAAACGACGGACAACCACTTGAGGCAACAAGAGGCGTGTCGTCCAGTCCTGTGTGGGTACCGGAGGGTTTCTTCCGGGTTTCGCCGCAACCACAGTTATTATCAACACAATGGGGACAGCTGAAAAAATAGTTATCTTTCCTACCGCTGGCGAGGATTGGATCCTCGCCATTTTTGAGTGTATAGGCAATTACAGGTTTTACTATAAAGAACTCTTCTAAGCGATCCGATCCTGCATGGAATTTGCCAAAATTCTACGGGTATCGGATTTTTTTCAAGTTATGCACCTTTTCGCCCTCAAAATTGTATCATTAATAATTTGAATGTAAACACAATCACGTTTATGCGTGAGTCATGGGGAATTCTGATGGTAGAAAACGATGTTCAACTGATTCACAGAATTTTGTCGGGTGATGAACAAGCGTTCAGCACTTTAGTCCGAAAGTACCAAAAGAGCGTTCACGCGCTTGCGTGGCGGAAGATTGGGGATTTTCACATCGCTGAAGAGATTGCCCAAGATGCCTTCCTTCAGGCATACAAAAACCTTGCGACACTGAGGAATCCCAACCAATTCGCTGGATGGTTGTATGTGATTGCAAACAATCTTTGCAAGCGATGGCACCAAAAGCAGAAACTTTCTACGCGATCGCTGGAGGGCACTCCTATGACAGAGATAGAGAACTCTTCTTACAAACGTTATGAATTGGAACAACGGGAGGTGGAAGCCGCTGAACGTCAGCATGAAATCGTCAAGGAGCTTCTCGAAACGCTGCCAGAAAGTGAACGCACAGTTGTGACACTCCACTACCTCGGTGAGATGACAGCACAAGAAATTGGCAAATTCTTAGGTGTTTCGGTGAATACGATTAAAAGTCGGATTCGACGGGCACGGGAGCGTTTACAAGCCGAAGAGCACCTGATTAGCGAAACGTTGGGGAGCGTCCAGATGCCTGCCAATTTCATTGAGCGTATCATGCAGCAAGTCGCCGACATTAAACCGACACCGCCTTCGGTTGGAAAACCTTTGCTACCTTGGCTCGCTTTTGGCACCGCTGCGATTCTTATAATGCTGATGATCGGTATCGGGTCCCAATACCTGACGCGTTTTCAGAGACCTTACAACTTGAACGCCCAATCGGAAACCACTGTTGAGATCATTGAGGCCCCCGTTGTCCTTGACACACAAGCAGAACCAGATGTCCGAAACCAAGCAGGTCTTTTTGATACTACTGGTAGGAACACAGGCACCGGTGTGCAAATTTCAAAACCAGTTGTGCCGGTTCCCGCCGCGCAGATAGAGAAGGAGGTGCCGCCGACACTGAAGCAGCAGTGGAGACAAGCAAATGCACCAGGTTTCGCTCCAATATTAGGCTTGTTCGTAAACTCAGAAGGCGATACCTACGCCGCTTCGCTCTTGGGTATCTATAGATTGCCCAGAGATGCCCCTGCGTGGACGTTCATTACGCCTGCAACCGCTGTTAACCTTCCAACCCCTTTCAAGGGTCACAAGATGGTACCCATGGCTGAGAAAGACGACACCCTCTACCTTGTCTCCGTTGATCAAGTGTTTAGTTCAAGCAACAAAGGCGAGGCGTGGACAGCACTTGGCAACCGACCAGAAGGAGCTCCTGTCGGACTCGCAATTACGGATGAAGCACTGTATCTCGCGCTGAAACATAAAGGTGTTTTCCGATCTGAAGATATGGGACAGCAGTGGACACCACTCGGTCTTGAAGGAACGGACAGACAAATCGTTGCTTTGGCGACTATTGAAAACACAGTGTTTGTCGGAACACCTGAGGGACTCTATCGTATCAATCCAAGACATAATTCGACAACGGATATATG
>JAGFCB010000290.1 GCA_022394775.1 Candidatus Poribacteria bacterium | reverse complement strand
GCTGCACTTTCTTCCGGACTACCTGTCCATAAATTTACGACAACAACAGGCGTTATATCTAACATGTCACACAACTGCATAAAGTCGTCAAAAAGAATTTTACCCTGTCGTCGTTTTTGAAGTTTGACGTAATTTCCCTTATTTCGTTGATTCAGTTTCGGATTGAGGGTGGATGTCATCTCATCCTCAAAGAAACCGCCGTGTTCCCAGTGATAAAAGTTTCCTACGGTACCACCGGGGAACCTTAAAGTCTTTGGCGCGAGCACCTTCGTCAGTTCAACAAATTCGGGATCTAAATATCCGTAATCGCCACTCATCATGTTCGTGTTGAAGCCGTAAAGTGCTTGACGGAGGGGTTGCGGGTTGCGGGTGTTAATTTCTAAAGATAGTGCACCCGGCGACGGTTTTTCCTTTTCACATCCGATGTTCAGAAACAGCATCATTCCCATTAACCAGATGACCCAGAATTTCCGACAAAACCCGTTAGTAGAAATATAAAGATTAGCAAACTGGAAACGTGTATCTACAATTAGCATAAGCGTAAACTTCATAATGTTATCTTCAAAGGTCTATACGTTGGAAGCGACCTATCGCTTGCGAACATAAGTCCCGCGCAGAGCCAGAAATAGAAGCCGTAGCCTCGAAACTCAAGCGTCCGATTAAAGAAAAGTAGGAATACGGTAACAGCAACCAGACAAAGCATGATGATTGCGATCCGCTGTGTCAAGCGCGACGCAATTACATCTCGCGCCGTAGTCAATGATGTCCTGACAGACTTTCTGTAAAGTTTCAGCGCGGCACGAAAGAGTTGATAAAATATTAGAGCGAAAAAACCGAGTCCTAATACACCATAGAAACAGAGGATCGCTACCCAATATACATCTTTGAACCCGTTCTTACTGAGTACTTTCAAAAGGAATGAACGCTTACTCATATTAAGCCTTTCAATCGTAGTGTTCTGGTCAGCACCATAGCCCAAGATCGGTTTGTTCACGAGAACGGTTGGGATATTCCCAATTAACGCACCGAGTCGTTGTTTTTGCGCGACACGGACATAAGACCCAGAAAAAACGCCTGTTACGTTACCCACGAGTCCAACTTTTGCTTTGCGCGGGTTTATGTATTCAAGATTGAACGGGTTTACTACCGCCAATAACAGACCGAAAACCAATGCGGTCGCGCATGCTAACTGGAGCGTCTTTTTCCACCCATAATGGAAATAATACCACGCGCCGCCCGCGAGGAGTGCGGAAAAGGTTGCAGCGCGCGAATACGAACGCGCAATAAAGAAAAATAGCACCACTGCCCCAAGTAGATTCAGGTACTCCAATCGTCGGATACGAGATAGATAGACAACGAGCACAAGAATCATAAATACACCATAAATCACGGTGTCGCCTAAAGTCCCATAGATACTGCCAATTTCCCTGCCGAGTTCAAGCAATCTATACTCTTTGGTAAATCCACCGATGCTGAGCGTTGATTCTCGTGGTAGAAAGAAATCGAAAGCAGCGGG
>JAGFCB010000292.1 GCA_022394775.1 Candidatus Poribacteria bacterium | reverse complement strand
GTGATGCACTACCCTGAACTCGCCATCCCGATTGCCAAAAGCGGGGATTACGACATCGTCGTCTACGGACACACCCATCAGATAGACATCCAAAAGGGAGACGCACTCCTGATCAATCCCGGTGAAACAGGTGGATGGACGACAGGGAAAGCAACGGTTGCCGTTGTAGATATAGGAACGCTTGAGGCGACAATTCATGAACTGTAGAGGTGGTGATGAAATATAAGGATCTATTCACACCGCCGCACGGAGAAGCACGCGAACCGAAACGTCAATGTCTGATCTGGTCTGAAAACCACGAACACGCCGTAGCGTCCATAGATGACGAGATTCATCCGCAAGCGAAGCGTGTCTGGTTGGAATTTGCAGGTCTCAATGTTATCTATGCGTATGAAAAGCACTGGAAAACAGGCGACTGGGAACTCGTTGAAGAGAAAACAGGCAACATTCCGTTAGTAAATAACAACCCTTTCAAGCCTGACAGTGAAAGCGTCTTTCCGGTCAATAAACATTGAGAGAGAGATAGTAAACGGTTCTTTGTAATTCTTCAGTGAGATTTCTATAATACTTTTACTTTCTGACTTGTTTACTATTCAGCAGGACAAATTTTCATCTCTGTGGTATAATACTTACATGAGAGTTATCTCGCGCAGGAATAATTATGGATATCAAACCGATCCGAACCGCAGCAGATTATGAAACCGCACTGAAGACTATTGATCAGCTTTGGGATGCGACACAGGGGTCACCAGAAGCGGATCAACTTGATGTACTCGTCACACTGGTCGAGGCTTATGAAGAGAAGCACTACCCAATTCCGCCACCAGATCCTATTGAGGCAATTCTTCACTATATGGAGAGCCAAGGACTATCCGAACCCGATCTCCAAACCTATCTCGGCGCGGATACCCGTGTGTCAGAAATCTTGAATCGGGAACGCGCTTTATCGCTTGACATGATTCGGAAATTGCATAAAGGACTCGGAATTCCCGCGGATATTTTGGTCCAGCCCTATACAGCACAAATTGATGAAGTTGCCGACTGAAATAAAGGCTACTCAACATATCCCAAATCCCGCAGCTTACCCTCTAAAATCTCGGTCTCTTCAGCTGTGGATTCTTGCGCTTGTAGGTGCTGATAATTGGAATTTACCAAGAGATCATCATAAGCGTCTCGGAAACGGTCTGGATCTTCGCAGGTAAGGTCTTCACCGCTTAGCACTTGTCGATACACAAACTCACCCGTCTGTTCGTCCTCGCGATAGAGATGTGCACCATCCGTCAGTGACCAGAGCCGAACACCTTCCGAATACTTGTTAATCTCCACATTATCAACCGTTGTCCGAGAGGTCACACGATGATGCGGCATCTCCAAGTTGTCTCGACTGAGAAAACCGATACCGTACAGACTATCTAACTCTGACAATACCAACCGGTTTTCGTTAATTTCTGATGGAGATAGCAAGTTTTGACCATACCCGTGATAGTCTACATTAATATCGGCAAGGTTCAGAATCGTCGGAAACAGATCTATCGCCGAAATCGGTGGTTTCGGGAATTCAAAGTTTGACACGCCGGGAATATGTGCTAACAACGGTACATGCAGCACATTCTGATTGAGCGTGCTGCCGTGATCAATGAGTTCTTCACAGATCCCTTCACCGTGGTCCCCAAAGATAAAGACTGCCCAATCCGGCAGCTGCAGTTGCTTCAGGATCTCAACTAACTTAAACTCAAGTATGTGTGTCGCTGCAGCGTAGTAAAACCCCAACGCCTCATCCGTCTTGCCTTGGTCAACAAGCGATTTAAGGCTCGGCGCGCCCGGAATTCCACTCATGCCATAACCACCGTGTGTATACCAAAAGTGCAGAAAACAGAACTGCGGCACATCCGAAGGTTGCTTAAGTTGTTGTATAAGGTCCTCAAGTGAACCGAGATGCTGTGCGCCTGCATTCGGATCCACTGATGTGATGAACGGTTCAAAATCGAGGAAGCGGAACACCTCCGGACGCTCGGAACGTCCCGTGATATGATAGCCGGCATCATTGAAAATTTGAAACAGGTTCGGAATACCTTCAAACATTTTGAGATAGGTCTGACCGTAGACACCGTGTTCAAATGGGTAGAGTCCTGTGAAGTAAGAGGTATGAGAGGGACGGGTCGCCGGTGCCGACACGAAAAACTTCTCAGCAAGTGAGAACTCTCGGGTCAACAGATCAAACTTTGGCGTGTTGAGAAGGGGATTGGTCCGGCTCAGCGCGTCATACCGCCAACAATCAATTGAGATAAGTAGAAATTTATTGATAACCTTGGTTTCCATTATTTTAATCCATTAACCGTGTATTATACTGCCTTTCGGTATGCTGATACCCATTAAACAGGTCGGGTTGAAAAGGCGTCGGCGTGTAGATATAGATTGCATCACTATAAGGATCGTAAAGAATAACCTCTTCGCGAGCATCACCACAGACATCCGCAGGGAAACAGTGATACCACCCCATTCTACCGCCAGTCGGCGGCGGGAGTTCAGGGAATATCACCACTCTGTTTCCATCACTATCGAAAAGTGCAGATGGACTATAAATTAATTCGGGATCCCCTACACTATTCCAACGGATAACTTCCAACCCTGTATTGTTTGGGCTTTCATCAACGCGAAACCGACTTTTAACCAGTCCTGTTTTGTCTACCACCATCAGATCTGGATGATGTCCGTTGTAGCGAATAACTAATGCATTTTCAGAAACATCTGAAAGTAATTTCCCACATCGGATTTCTTGTCCGTGTGGTACACTATCAAAACCGAGTGAAAGAATTGCGTTACCTTCAGCATCAACTACCTGTCCACCACCAGAGAGAATCGCTCGTTTATCACCCTCCCATTCAGAAACTAAGACTGAGTCCATGTTATCGCCAAAGAAGCGATTCCAGAGCACAGTGCCATCGGCAGCAAGTCCGAAATTACCACCATTGACTTCATCAAGTCCGTCATCATTAAAATCACCAACTGCCGGAATATAAGCAGAATGTTTCGGATAACGAAACCACTCGTCGGTATATTGCCAGAGCAGTTCCAATCTGTAATTAAACGCGAGCAAATTCACGCCTATCTTAACGACAAAATCCTGCGGCTGTGGATTTCCAGAAAAATTCGCAATCATCAACCGCTGATGGACATAGTTCGGGATATGGAGTTCACCGTCAGCATAAGCATCGCATTGACGCAACGTATCCGGTGCAAGGGTCCGTTTGACTTCACCGGTCGCGCCGTCTAAAATCATTAGACGAACAGCAGACAGATCCCATTTACTGACCCCCGAAGCATCTGCATCAATCCAGAAGCAGATAACTTCTGCTTGCCCATCCGCATCAATATCATAAATAGCGACAGGACCCGGACGATCAGGAGACAGGGTTGTCAGATAAGTATCTTTGGCATCCGCGTCTCTGATTTCGAGATACTTGTCACCAAACGACCAGAGCGGTTCACCTTCCAACGTAAACGCTCCAAGGAAACAGGGATGAATACCGCCAAGCGATTTGTACACCAGAAAATCGACAGTGCCGTTACCTGTCAGATCGCCGATGCGGATATCACCGCCCCATGCTTTTCCGTCTGTCTCGTTCAGAAATCCGTCCGGGATTGCCACCCGTTTATAGAGATGTGCTGATTGTGGTATGTCCATCTTCAAACAAACGCTTTGAAAAGCCCTACATAAAGTGCGAGCACCTTTTCTGGATCAGGTCCCGTATAAGCGCACTCGTTGGATATATAACCTGAGAACCCAATGCGATCAAGCCATTGAAACATCTGGCGGTAGAGATCAAATGTCGCTGGCTCTTCTACGCGATGTGTGTGTACCGATGTGATGTGAGAAGCTACCCGTGAAAAGAGCGGTTCAATACTCCCAGCATCGCAACCGACGAATTGTGAATTGAAGACAAAACCGACGTTCGGAAGATTCACACCCTCAATGACTTGCATCGCCGAGTCTGGGTCTGTGAAAGACCCGTGCATCTCAATAGAAACCGTAATATTCTTCTCAGCGGCATAAGCACCGAGAGTTTTCAGTCCGTCTGTGACGTAACCGACGATCGCCTCACGATTCTCATCAGTATACCTATCACCGAGGACCCGGACGTGATCGCAGCCCATAAATTCCGACATGTCAATGACGCGCGTAACGCGTCGGACGGTCTCCTCACGATCCGCAGCGTCTTCGGAGTGGAAATTTTGGCAACTCGTCAGCGAAGAAATAACAACGCCACTCGCATCTACCTGCGCCTTTAATCCGTCCCAAGCCTCTCTTGGCGTATCCCACTCAAATCCGTGCTTCTGTTTATAATCCATTAATAACTCGACACCGTGATAGCCGGTCGCCTCAGCAGTATCAAGTATCCGTCCTAACTCCCACTCTTGACAAGTTTGATAGGTATTCAACGACCATTTCATATTTTTAATTTTCCTTAGAAAGTAACCTTTTAACTGAAAACTATTCTTCTGACCGCTAACTGCTGATTGCTATTCCTGTATCGGAATAGGGAACCAGAGTCCGCCAGTTTTAGTTGTTAACGCCCTATGCGTAGTATGATTGATGCCGATAACATCGATAGTGATGTTATTCTGAAAACACTGTTTCAACACTTCTGATAATGTATAAGCCCCCTTGCTGGCTTCATCGGTAACCAGAATAAAGCGACGGTTCGCGCCTTCACGAAAATCGACGCGACGAATCGCTTTTACGATGGCATTATGTGCACGTTCATCGCCAGCAGCAGCAACGACATGTGTCGTTAACAACCGTTTGAATCTGCCACTATCCCGCGTCTGTGGATGGATGATCGTATCACTTTCAAGGTACCTAAAAATAACAATGCCGAGCGTGAAGTCGACACCTTTCTCTTCAAATACCTCGACCATCTGATGGAGTTGTCTACCGACTGCGCGGATATTATCTATCATACTCCCACTAATGTCAAGCAGAAAAACGAGATCCACAGCACCGTCGATTTCACCGTCAGCGACACTCTCCGCGATACCTTCGAGTGCCTCTCCCATCCGGGCATCTCTATCAATCGGTTGTGCCGGACTTTTACTGCCCGTAGCCTCGTTCATCGTGGCTTCTCCCTGTACAGTTTTCGGCTTAGGTACAATTGTAGGTGCTTTTGCTCGCGCTGTTGCAATTGTTTTCCATGCGGGGGTCTCTGTCGTTTGTTCACGTAGAGCAGTCTCAGCCACTGGTAACCGAGCATCTGTCTTCAATACTGGAATCGAAGCGCTGGCAATAGTTGGTGGTGCCGCAGGCATCGACTTTGTAGCATTTTGGTCGGCAGCGGAACGCTTCGTGTGCACAGGTGTGGATCGCCGCGTCGGCATCGAGCGTTTGCGGGTACTGCTAACATGAAAACGCTGGAGATCTGTTACCGCAATAGCCTCTGAGACCAGCGGTTCCGAAGGGAGCATTGGACGATACCATCGGATATAACCGATACTCATGATGCCTATCGCGACGGCATGTAAAACCAACGACGTTAGAAACGCCCTGCGAATTTTCCTGCGCTTTTGCTGCCGTTTATGCCAATAAGTATCAAATAACATATCTCTTTTCTCCACTAAGAGGTCTCGTGGCAAATCGAGACGATCCCTCGGTTTCCATCAACCTCAAGCATCTGTCCATCAGTGATATAACGTGTTGCGTTCGGGATGTTCGCGACCGCAGGCAC
>JAGFCB010000012.1 GCA_022394775.1 Candidatus Poribacteria bacterium | reverse complement strand
GAATAGATTAAGAGGATAAAATCCCTGAATCTTAACTTGAATTTTTTATAAGGAGTTTAAATAAGATGCTATTGTCAAAAAATTTGACATATCTCATTTTTAGCGTTTTACTCGTTACAACACTTGCCTTCGTAGCAGCCCCAGCAATGGCAGTCGTCGTTGAAGGAACATATGAGGTTGCATATACGGCCCCGGCAGTAGCCCTGGCCGGCCCGCCAGCAGTAGCAGCTGTACAAGGTTCTACGGTTGTAACATTTAAGTTTAATCAAGCCGTCACACTGACAAAGGCAGATATAACAAGTGCGGATGCGGATTCTGATGGCAGTCGAGATGCATTAGCCGACGCTGTTGAGTTTGCAGGTAGTGGTAGCGAGTATACACTCACATTTAAAGGTCCAGCAGACGGAACCGGTAACCCTGCCATTCCAGGTGAGTTGACACTTACGGGTTATGGTGAACTCACAGTTACTAATGCTGATGCTGCAGCTGTTGATCTTGCACTTGCTGCTAATCATCTTGCTGGTAACGGGTTTCTGATTATTGGTAATCATACAAACAGAGGAACTGGTGATACCATTACAACTACTGCCGGTGAGTTTGTTGTAGTGCCAGCGGATGGTGCATACCCAACAATGCCTGATCATGGTTTACCCGCTGATGCTAACAGTGTCCGTAGAAGCCAATGGGCAACTCACGGTGTAACCGACGCTCCAGATCTCTTCGCGCATTTCCAGCTTGGACAGCGCGGTACTATTGGTCTGGATGTTATTGCTGATGCTGATCCTGATAATCCTACTGCTGCGCGACCAAGAATTGGTGATGCAAACGCAAGAACTGTTGTTATTAACGAAGTTATGTGGGCACGCGATGAAAGTCAGGTCGGTAATCCATTACATACACGCGAACAGTGGATTGAAGTCCATAATCGTTCATCATTACCGGTTGATATAGCCAATATTAAGTTGACTTTTGTATCACATCCAGCAAATCCTGATGGAGCTAACGCATATACTGATAGACTTAGTAACTATCCTAACTTTACTACTGTTTGGGATATTACTGGAAAAGGTCAAGATGGAAGTGCTGGTGATGAAGATAATAATGGTGAAGGTAAAGTAACGTTTGTTTCCATGGCACGTACCAAACTTGATAATGGTTGGACTGCTGGACATTGGGGCGCTTCTGGCGAACTGTTCCTCCCGAACTTCCGAGGTACACCCAATCGAGCTAACGCTTTTGCAGCTCTTCCCGGTGCACGTCAAGCTCCAGGTGCTGATAGCGCAGCGAAAGCTACATTGGTTATCAACGAAATCGGGAATATGGGGACTGATAAATACGATTGGGTTGAAATCAAGAATATCTCAAGTGATGCTGTTGCACTCAAAACATGGGCACTTTCTTCAGCTACTGCATTCGATAATGAAGCTGAGTTATTCAGATTTCCTGATAAATCTCTCGCCGCTGGTGGTATTCTACTATTAGTGAACAGTGATCCTGCTACTGATGATCGTAGTCCACTCGCTGTTGGAAACAACATCAACTTAGCTGCTGCTGATCAAGCATTCGGTGCTGACGGTAATGTTACATACTACGTTGTACCAGGCGAAGCGTTGGAAATTCCAAACGATAACAATTGGTTGCTAATCCTTCGTAGCGGAAATCCTTGGGACGTTAAAGATGGACGAAATGTCTATAATTCAGGGTTCCGTGTAGAAGATATCGCTGGTGCCGCAAGGATTGTAAAACTGGATTTAAACGTAGCATCTCCCGCAAGAGAGAAGAAAGCTGATGGTGCTGGTGGCGGAGATATCTGGCAAACCACTCACTTCCCACTTAATGGTCTGAATATTAAGCCAGAAGATAGTTTAGCTACTAACCGTAACCTTGGTCCTGGTACAGTATTCGCTCGTAACACTGGTAAACAGGGTTATGTAAAAGAGGCTTTCAATCAAGTTGGCTATACAGGTGTTGGATATAAGCGTAATACATCTGGTCCTGAAAATGGTGGTACACCTGGATACGATAACGGTGTCGCTAAAGGTAAAGTTGGTGATGTTGCTGATGGTGGTCTCATCGTAAGTGAACTTATGCTCACTACCGATAATGGACGTAATCCACAGTGGATTGAACTACACAATACCTCTAAGACCTCCGCTATTAACGTAGCAGCTGATGGTAGCGATCCAAAAGATGGATGGCAGATCAAAATTGAAAACCATAACTCCGGTTCATGGGATTCTGAAACTCGTCCGTTGAATGTTACTATCAACTTGAAAGATTGGTTTGGTGTTATACCTCCGAATCAGACTGTTCTAATTGTTTCAACGAAAGGTCGTAATTCAGAAAGTGATCACTTTCCAGATACACGGGTTGCAGGTATATTTGAATCGAAGAAAGATGCCTTCAAAATGGCAAACCGTCGGGATATCTTCCTGAACGCCACTGGTGGATTCCGTATTGATATCGTTGATGGTGATGGTGCCGTCTCTGATAGCGTCGGAAACCTTGACGGTAAAGCATTTAATGCTCGTGAAGGTATCGGACTTGATGATCCAGTCGGGTTTGATTGGCCAACTGATCTCGTTGAAGGCGAAGACCGTACATCCTTGATTCGTATACGCGATGCTGGTGTTCCACGAGTTGCTATCCCAACACGTGATGAAGACGGTAATGCCACAGATTCACAGGGTGGTGTCGTTCCTATGGGACAAGCAACACGACCCGCAGAATATGCTTGGGTACACGCTGTTGACACCGCTCTTGCTAACGCACAAGATTCATGGTATGGTAGCCAAGATGATTTCGGTACACCGCTACACACAGCCGGTACACCACTACCAGTAAGTTTATCTCACTTCCGTCCAACATTGGAAAACGGTCAAGTCGTTATCCGTTGGACAACCGAATCCGAACTTGACAACGCTGGATTTAACATCCTTCGTAGTGATACACGGAACGGTGAGTACAAACAGGTAAACAGTGAAATGATCCAAGGTAATGGTACAACAGGTGAACGTAGTACTTACAAATGGGTTGATGCTTCTGCTAAACCGAATGTAGTTTACTACTATCAAATTGAAGACGTATCCTTCGCTGGTGAGCGTCAAACGCTCCAAACCACCAAGTTGAAAGGTCTTATCTCAGCAGTAGGTAAAGCCACAACAACGTGGGGCG
>JAGFCB010000276.1 GCA_022394775.1 Candidatus Poribacteria bacterium | reverse complement strand
TTGGCTGCAATGTATTTCAACTTTGCAACAAAATCAGCAAACCCCAGATCACTGACCTTGCGACCCCAAAGGGACTTCATGCCTTTAAGATTCAAATCTTCAAGACGGATTTCATCGTAGGCATCGGTGAGTTGATGTGCCAATTTCCAATGGAAGTCCTCACGCTGATTTGCTATTTTGCGGTGCTTCCGTGCCAAATCAAGCCGTGCCCGTTGACGGTTGTTTGAACCTTTCTTTTTTCGGGAGTGGTTACGGCTCGCTCGTTTGATTCCGTTGAGACTCCGTTTGAAAAACTCAGGTGATTTTACATCATGTCCGTTATGACCTGTAAGATACCGTTTTAGACCGAAATCAAAGCCTGCGATTTTACCCGTCATGACTCGATTGTGGTCAGCATCTACATGATCAGTCAAAATACAGATATAGACATCACCAACAGCGTCCCGTTTGATGGTACACCGTTTGGGGGTGCCCAAAACATCACGGGACTTGAAATAGGAGTAGATACGTTTGCCTATTTTGATACGATTACCCGGTAATAACTACCAACCCGCTTGAAGCAGCGTGAACGATTTATACTTAACGCGTGGCTTAAAACGAGGTCTGCCCCACGGCTTACCTTTGGCTCGTGCTTCAAACATCGCCTTATACCCCTTGTCAAGCCGTGCAGCAACATCCTGAATAGATTGGCTTGGCAACTGATTCCAATGGGCAAAACGAGGCAACCGTTTCAGTTTGGATAGATGGTTGATTAACCGAAACTTGCTGATATGCTTGCCGTAGATAGCGTAGTAACGACGTTGAAGCGCGACACAATGATTCCATACAGAAGCATGACCATCTATCGTCTTATGCAATTGACGATTACTGTGATTGCTATACATCTTGAACTTGTAGGTCTTCATGGGATTGTCTTTCTGTCTTTCATATTCTATGCTGTAGAATGTGAGGGACACCGCCAAGCGACGGTGCAGCATTCCCTCACGAAAGACAACAAAAGTATACCCTAT